>NZ_JAMXIO010000027.1:0-65503 GCF_059651515.1 Oerskovia sp. 140933 | reverse complement strand
GGCGACCGCCTGCCGACGCCGCCCCCGGGTGCTCGCGGAGCACCCGGGGTCGTCGTCGTCCTGCAGGGCCCGGGCTGCCAGGACGGGTGTCGGACATGCACGTCGGGCTGTTCCCAGGGGGTCTCGGGCGAGCCGGAGCGCACGTTCTGCGGCGGGCTGCCCGCCAAGGCCTCCTAGGCGGCGTCGGGCTCGGGCTCGCCCGGCACGTGACCCGGACCGCGCGTGCGCCGCGTCCCCCCGCCTGGCCCCGTGCCCTCGGCCCCCTCCCCCAGGGCGACGTCCTCCGGGAGGTGCGCGACGCCGTCGAGCACCTCGAACGGGACGACCGCCGGTCGCAGGTGCGGCGCGAGCCGGCGCGCGGCGACCTGGACGACAGGCCCGACGCCCAGCGCGTACAGGACCGTGGCCCACCCGAGCGTCCCGCCGAGCGCGAAGCCGATCGCGACCACGAGGACCTCGATCGCGGTCTTGACGCGTCGCACGGGCCAGCCCGTGCGGGCGACGAGGCCGGTCATGAGCCCGTCGCGCGGGCCCGGGCCGAGGCGGGCCCCGAGGTACGCGGCGGTCGCGACCCCGTTGAGGGCGACGCCCGCGACCGCGAGCGCCACCCTCGTGCCCGTGGAGGGGTCGGGGTCGACGCGCTCGAGCAGGAGGAGGAACGGGTCGAGGGTCGCGCCGATCACGACGATGTTGGCGATGGTGCCGATTCCGGGGCGTTGGCGCAGCGGGATCCACAGCAGCATGACCACGACGCTCGACGCGACGACGACCGCGCCGAGGGCCAGCCCGGAGCGCCGGGCCACGCCCTGGTGGAAGACGTCCCACGGCATGGCGCCCATGCCCGAGTGGATGAGCATGGCCATGGTCAGGGAGAAGCCGAAGAGCCCGAGCGTGAGCTGGACGGTGCGGCGCAGGGGGTTGAAGGTCGTGGGCACTCCCCTACTCTGCGGCCTCAATGGACTGGTGATCCATAGCCAATTCAGGAAGAGTGGCCCCATGGTCACCTCGATCGCCGCCCCCGCGCTCCCCCCGGTGCATCGCCGGCTCTCGGCTCCGGCGCTCGGCGCCCTCATCGCCGGGTGGCAGACCGACGGCCCCGCCTACGTGGCGCTCGCCGACGCGGTCCGCGGCGCGGTGCTGTCCGGCACCGTCGCCCCGCACACCCGCCTGCCGAGCGAACGGGACCTCGCCGGGACCCTCGGCGTCTCCAGGACCACCACGGCCGCCGCGTACGCGGCCCTGCGCGAGCGGGGGTTCGTCACGAGCCGCACGGGCGTCGGGACCGTCGCGGTCCTGCCCCGGCCCACGCGCCGCACGCAGCCCCAGTGGTGCGGCGGCGACGCGCCCGTGCCCCTCGGCGTCGAGCCGCCCGACGACCTGGTCGACCTCAGCCAGGCAGCGCCCGCGGCCCCCTCGCAGCTCCACGCGGCCTACGGGCGTGCGCTCGAGGCGCTGCCCGCCTACCTGTCGGGCCGCGGGTACGAGCCGCTCGGCCTCCACCCGTTGCGCGAGGCCGTGGCGCAGCGCCTGACCGAGCGCGGCACGCCCACGACGCCGGACCAGGTCCTCGTCACGACGGGCGCCCAGCACGCGATCACGACCGTCGCGCAGTCGCTGCTGGCGACACGCGACCGGGTCGTGGTCCAGTCCCCGACGTACGCGCACGGCATCGAGACGATGGCCCGTCGCGGGGCGCGCGTCGTCGGTTTCCCCGTGGGGGCGGGCCTGCCCGGCGACGGACCGGGGTTCGACGTCGCGCTCTTCGAGTCGACCATCCGCGCCGCGACGCCGCGCCTGGTCTACCTGATCCCCGACTTCCACAACCCCACGGGCTACAGCCTCACGCCCGACGAGCGCGCCCAGGTCCGGCGCGTCGCGCTCCGGCACCGGGTCACGGTGATCGGCGACGAGACCCTCACCGACATCGCGCTCGACGGCCCCTCGCCCGAGCCGCTCGTGGGCGACGGGTCCGCGACGAGCCACCTGCTCACCGTGGGGTCGGCGTCCAAGACGTTCTGGGGCGGGCTGCGCGTGGGGTGGGTCAGGGCGCACCCCGACGTCGTCGCTCACCTCGCGCGCGTCCGTGGCGCGAGCGACATCGCGACCTCGGTCCTCGAACAGCTCGCGGTCGTCGAGCTGCTCGCCCGGCGCGACGAGGTCCTCGCCGAGCGGCTGCCGCTCCTGAGGTCGCAGCGCGACCTGCTGCGCTCGGCCGTGACGGCCGCGATCCCGTCGTGGCGCGTGACGTCACCCCCGGGAGGGCTGTCCCTGTGGATCGACCTGGGCCGCCCGCTCGCCCACGCCCTGGCCGCGGCCGCGGCGGTCCGCGGCGTGGTGATCAACCCGGGTCCGTCCCTCACGCCCGACGGCGGAGCCGCCTCGCGCGTGCGGCTCACGTTCGCGCCGGACGCCGAGGCGATCGGGCGGGCCGTGCCCCGGCTCGTGGCGGCGTGGGAGCACGTCGCTGGGTAGGTCGTCTCGCCGGCGTCGTCGGCCCCGACGAGGCCGGGTGGCCCCTGACGTACGGCACCTCCAGGGGGCTACCTCACGGCTCCCGAGCAGCAGGCCGCGCGCCTACGCCGTGCGCAGCTCCACGGTCGCCGTGACCTGCGCGCCGTCGTTCAGCAGGCGGGCCGCCACGGCTCCTTGGGCCGCGAGGTCGCGCCACGTCTCGCCGAGCCACTGCTCGGCGTCGAACTGGTTGGTGAACGCCGGGCTCACGGGGGTCGTGAGCGCGCGCCCGTCCGCGTCGTCGAGCTCCCACACCCACTGGGGTCGGATCATCGTGCGCCTCCACCTCGGGCGTCCCGCACCAGGGACCGGTTGATGCTCGCGGCCCAGAACGGGCCGTTGTAGATCATGCCGGTGTAACCCTGCACGAGGTCGGCGCCCGCCGCCAGGTAGGCGCGCGCGTCGTCGGCGGTCGAGATGCCGCCCACGCCGATGATCGTGACGTCCGGGCCGAGGCGACCGCGCAGGCGGGCGACGACGTCGAGCCCGCGCTCGAGCAGCGGCGGGCCGGAGAGCCCACCCGGGCCCAGGTCGTGCCCGATCGTCGTGTTGACGGCCACGACGCCGTCGAGGCCGAGCTCGAGCGCGAGGTCGGCGACGGCGTCGACGTCCTCGTCCGCGAGGTCCGGGGCGATCTTGACGAGCAGCGGGACGCGGCGCACCCCGGCGGCGCGCGTCGCGTCGTCGGCCGCCTCGCGGACCGCCTGCAGGATGGGACGCAGGGCCTCGGTCGACTGCAGGTCCCGCAGGCCCGGGGTGTTGGGCGAGGACACGTTGACGACCAGGTAGTCGGCGTGGGGCGCGAGCAGCCCGGCGCTCGTCGCGTAGTCGCCCGCGGCGTCCTCGGCGGGCGTGACCTTGGTCTTGCCGATGTTCGCGCCGATCATGATGGCGCGCCCGGACGCCGAGCGCCTCAGGGCATCGAGGCGCTGGGCCGCGGCCGCCGCGCCCTCGTTGTTGAAGCCCATGCGGTTGCGGATGCCGCGCAGCGACAGCTCACGCCACATGCGCGGCTTCTCGTTGCCGGGCTGCGCGTGCGCCGTCACGGTGCCGATCTCGATGAACGCGAAGCCCAGCATGGTCAGGCCACGGATCGCCCGGGCGTTCTTGTCGAACCCGCCAGCGAGCCCGAACGGCGCCGGGAACGAGCGGCCGAGCGCCTGGACGCTGCCGGGGCCGTTCGCGCCGCGGCCCAGGTACGGGGCGGCGGCGCCCTGGATCACGTCCCCCACGACGGGCGTGCGTCCCGCGAGGGAGATGACCGGGAACACCACCTCGTGCGCCGTCTCGGGGTCCATGTGCCTGAAGACGCCGTTGAAGAGGAGGGAGTACAGCCGGCTCATGCGAGATCCTTCGGTTCGGTGCTGGGGGTCTGGGGTGGTCGCGTGCGCCACAGCCACGTCAGGCCGACGACGGGCAGGACGAGCGGGACGAACCCGTACCCGATCCCGAAGTCGGACCACACGGTCGCCTCGGGGAACGCGGCAGGGTCGAGCAACGACCAGGCGCCGACGGCGAGCACGCCCACGAGCTCGACGCTCACCGCGGTCCAGGCCACGGACCGCGACGTCCGTGAGCCGCGGGCGAGCGCGACCGTCGCGACGACGTACACCACGGCCGCGAGCGCCGAGAGCCCGTAGGCGATCGGGGCCTCGTGCCAGTCGCGCAGGAGCTGGATCGAGGCGCGGGCCGTCGCGGAGACCGCGAAGATCCCGTAGACGAGGACCAGGACCCGGCCGAACCCGCTGCCGGTGCTGCGCGCGCCGCCGGGGGCCGACTGGACGGGGGTGCCCGACGGCGGGGCGGTGCCCGCGGGGTCGGGTGCGGTCTCGGGGTTCTCGGGGTGCGTCACGCCGCTTCTCCTCAGGCGTTCCAGATCTGCCACAGCCGCCACTCCAGGAACGCGACGGTGACCGCCGCGGCCGCGAGCACGACCGAGCTCCAGCGGGTGCGCTCGGCGAAGGCCCACACGGCGGCGACGGGCAGGATGAACAGGGCAGTGATCAGATATCCCCAGAGCTTGACGGGGTCGCTCGCGGAGCTGCCCGTCGCCGCGAGGACTCCTGCGACGATCATCTGCAGGACGATCGCGCCCTCGATGACGGCACCGCCCCAGAGCTGCTTGAGGACGACGGCACGGTCGCGGGCGACGAACCACGCGGCCCAACCGGTGAGGGCTGCGCACAGCGCGACCACGAGGAGGACGAGGGGGAGGACCACGACGCCGAGCCTACCGGCGTCCGGCCCGCGGGCAGGAATCGCCCGCCGCACCCCGTGCCGATGGCTTCGCGCTGCGCAGCGGCTAGCATCGAGGCGTGGCTGAACTCACTCTCTCCAGCAAGAACCCGACCGGCGTGAAGGTGGACGCGCTCGTCGTCGGGACCCAGACGACCTCGGACGGCGTGGCCGTCGTGGGGGACGACCTCCCTCGCGACGTGGTCGCCGAGCTCGAGGCCCTCGCCCCGGCGCTGGGCATCACCGGTGCTCGCGACGAGGTGCGCACGGTGCCCGCGGGCTCCCACCTCAAGGCCGGTGTCCTCGTCCTGACCGGGCTAGGCGCTCGTGACGAGTCGGGGACCTTCGCGGCCGAGACGCTGCGCCGTGCGGCGGGCGCCGCGGTGCGCGAGCTCAAGGGGGCCGCGTCGGTCGCGGTCGCCCTCCCCGCGCAGGACGAGGCCGAGGTCGCCGCGATCGCGGAGGGTGCGCTGCTCGGTGCGTACTCCTTCACGCGCTACCGCGACGTCTCGGGCGCCGCGGGCTCGACCAAGCCGGCCGGCACGGTCTCGACGATCGAGGTCCTCACGTCGCTCGCCCGGGGCTCGAAGGCCAAGGCTGCGGTCGAGCGGGCCGCGACGATCGCAGCCGCGGTCCACGCGACGCGCGACCTGGTCAACACCGCCCCGAACGACCTGTACCCCGCGGCGTTCGCCGACATCGCCAAGGCCGCGGCCAAGGGCACGGGCATCAAGGTGACCGTGCTCGACGAGAAGGCGCTCGCGGCGGGCGGCTACGGCGGCATCCTCGCCGTCGGGCAGGGGTCCTCGCGCGGCCCGCGCCTCGTCAAGGTGTCGTACTCCCCCTCGCGCCCGCACGCCAAGGTCGCGCTCGTGGGCAAGGGCATCACGTTCGACTCGGGCGGCATCTCGATCAAGCCCGCCAAGGGCATGGAGGCCATGAAGTCGGACATGGCCGGAGCCGCGGCCGTGCTGCACACCGTGCTCGCGGCGTCGCGGCTCGGGCTGCCCGTCGCGGTGACCGGTTGGCTCTGCCTCGCGGAGAACATGCCCTCGGGCACCGCGCAGCGTCCCTCGGACGTCATCACGATCCGCGGCGGCAAGACCGTCGAGGTCCTCAACACGGACGCCGAGGGCCGCCTCGTCATGGCCGACGGACTGGTCGCCGCGGTCGAGGAGAAGCCCGACGTCGTGCTCGACGTCGCGACCCTCACGGGCGCGCAGATGGTAGCGCTCGGCACGCGCGTCTCCGCGGTCATGGGGTCCGACGACGTCCGCAGCGAGGTCGTCGCCGCGGCCGAGGCGGCGGGCGAGCAGTTCTGGCCCATGCCCCTGCCCGAGGAGCTCGGCGCGTCGATGAAGTCGAAGGTCGCGGACATCGCGAACATCGGCGACCGGTTCGGCGGGATGCTCGTCGCGGGCCTGTTCCTCCAGGAGTTCGTGGGCTCGACCCCGTGGGCCCACCTCGACATCGCGGGCCCCTCGTTCAACGAGGGCTCGGCGTTCGGCTACACCCCGGTCGGCGGCACGGGCGTCGCGGTCCGCACCCTCGTCGAGCTGCTCGAGGCACGCGCGACGAAGTAGCCGGGAGCGGTCGGCGGGGAGACCCGCCGACCGCCGGCAGGACTCGGCGGGGCTGGCGGGGCGCGACCGGCGCGGGCGCCCCCGTCCTGTCGTGTGTCGGGGTCCGGCGCGGGGCGGGGCGTGCGCTCAGCGCCGGCGCTGCTTGGAGTTCCAGTCGCGCATGCGCTGGGGGTACCCCGTGAAGTTCACGTCGTAGACCGGGAGCTGGAGCTGCTCGGCCACCTTGCGCGCGGCCTTCGCGTCGGGGACCCGACGCCTGGTCCACTCCCCCGTGGTCGCGATGAGCATGAGCGTCGTGGGGGTGTCGTTCGTCGGTGGCTCGATGTACGCCTCGACCCCGACGCGCGTGCGCGCGAAGTCGGCGAGGTGCTCGAGGGTCGCACGGCGCTGGTCGGCCGTCGACGGGGCGCCCGCCGGGGCGCCGGCGCCGTTCGCGGGCTTGCGGGAGAAGAGCTGCGACAGCCTGGACATGGAGGAAGGGTACTTGCTCCACCTGGTGCGTTCCTGGGATCGCCCCCGACTTCCGCCGTGCCCCGACGAGCGGCAGACCCGGCCGGGGCGGGGCGTGCGGCTGTCTTGAGCATCACACGCCGTACCGTGCGTTCCGATTGGGGTACGGGTGACCGAAGTGCCAAGATGTCACGAGAACATTGCTCTCCCTCTTTTCGTATGCCTTAAGGAGCTGCACGTGGCCGAGACCGGCACACCTTTCGACGTCCTCGTCCTGGGCGGAGGCAGCGGCGGTTACGCCACGGCGCTGCGTGCCGCCGAGCTCGGCCTGGACGTCGCTCTCGTCGAAGCACACAAGCTGGGCGGGACCTGCCTGCACAACGGCTGCATCCCCACGAAGGCTCTGCTGCACGCGGCCGAGCTCGCCGACAACGCCCGCGAGGGCAGCGCGTACGGCGTGCTGAGCCAGCTGCAGGGCATCGACATGAACGGCGTGAACAAGTACAAGGACGGCGTCATCGCCGGGCTGTACAAGGGCCTCCAGGGCCTGATCAAGTCGCGCAAGATCACGGTCGTCGAGGGCCACGGCACGCTCGTCGCCGCGGACACGGTCGAGGTCGCGGGCCAGCGCTACACGGGCAGGAACGTCGTGCTCGCCACGGGGTCCTACGCCCGCTCGCTGCCCGGCCTGGAGATCGGTGGCCGCGTCATCACGTCCGACCAGGCGCTGACGCTGGACTACGTGCCCAAGACCGCGATCGTCCTGGGCGGCGGCGTGATCGGCGTCGAGTTCGCGAGCGTCTGGAAGTCGTTCGGCGCCGAGGTGCAGATCATCGAGGCCCTCCCGCACCTCGTCCCCAACGAGGACGAGTCGCTGTCGAAGGCGCTCGAGCGCGCGTTCCGCAAGCGCGGCATCGGCTTCACGCTGGGCGACCGCTTCTCGGGCGTCACCCAGGACGACTCGGGCGTGCACGTGACGCTCGAGTCCGGCAAGACGTTCGACGCCGACCTGCTGCTGGTCGCCGTGGGCCGTGGCCCCCGCACCGCGGACCTCGGCTTCGAGGCCCAGGGCATCACCATGGACCGCGGCTTCGTGATCGTCGACGAGCGCCTCCACACGGGCGTCGGCAACATCTACGCCGCCGGCGACATCGTCCCCGGGCTCCAGCTCGCGCACCGCGGCTTCGCCCAGGGCATCTTCGTCGCCGAGCAGATCGCGGGCCTCGACCCGACGCCGATCGTCGAGTCGGGCATCCCCCGCGTGACGTACTGCGAGCCGGAGGTCGCGTCGGTCGGTCTGACCGAGGCCAAGGCCAAGGAGCTGCACGGCGCAGACGGCGTCGAGACGCTCGAGTACAACCTTGCCGGCAACGGCAAGAGCAAGATCCTCGGGACCACGGGCTTCGTCAAGCTCGTCCGCCAGAAGGACGGCCCCGTCGTCGGCGTGCACATGGTCGGCGCCCGCGTCGGCGAGCTCATCGGCGAAGGCCAGCTCATCGTGAACTGGGAGGCGTACCCCGAGGACGTCGCCGCCCTGGTCCACGCGCACCCCACGCAGAACGAGGCTCTCGGAGAGGCCCACCTGGCCCTCGCCGGCAAGCCGCTGCACGCCCACAACTGACCCAACGATCGAAGGAGACCCGAGAGGTCATGTCTGACAACGTGCAGATGCCCGCACTGGGCGAGTCCGTCACCGAGGGAACCGTCACCCGCTGGCTCAAGGCCGTCGGTGAGAGCGTCGAGATCGACGAGCCCCTGCTCGAGGTCTCGACCGACAAGGTCGACACCGAGATCCCGTCGCCGTTCGCCGGCGTGCTCGAGCAGATCCTCGTCCAGGAGGACGAGACCGTCGAGGTCGGCACCGACCTCGCCGTGATCGGGTCCGGCTCCGGCTCGGCCGCGCCTGCCGCAGAGGCCCCGGCCGCCGAGCCTGCGCCCGCTCAGGAGGCTCCGGCCGCCGAGCCGGCACCGGCTCAGGAGGCACCGGTTCAGGAGGCACCCGCCGCCGAGGCCGCCCCCGCTGCCGAGGCGCCCGCCGCCTCGGGCGGCGAGGAGATCAAGCTCCCCGCGCTGGGCGAGTCCGTCACCGAGGGAACCGTCACCCGCTGGCTCAAGGCCGTCGGCGAGACCGTCGAGGTCGACGAGCCCCTGCTCGAGGTCTCGACCGACAAGGTCGACACCGAGGTCCCCTCCCCCGTGGCGGGCACCGTCCAGCAGATCCTGGTCCAGGAGGACGAGACCGTCGAGGTCGGCACCGTCCTCGCGATCGTCGGCTCGGGTGCGGCGGCCCCGGCCGCCTCAGCACCGGCACCGGCCCCCGAGGCGGCCCCCGCACCGGCACCGGCACCCGCTCCGGCACCTGCGCCGGCACCCGCCGAGAAGGCTCCCGAGGCCGCCCCGGCTCCCGCCGCGGCTCCGGCTCCGGCTCCGGCTCCGGCCGCCGAGGCTCCAGCCGCTCCCGCGGCCCCGGCCTCGCGCGCCACGTCGGGCTCGACCGGCGGCTCGTACCTGACCCCGCTCGTGCGCAAGCTCGCGGCGGAGAAGGGTGTCGACGTCTCGACCCTCACGGGCACGGGCGTCGGCGGCCGCATCCGCAAGGAGGACGTCCTCGAGGCGGCCGCCAAGGCGGAGGCTGCCAAGGCTGCTCCCGCACCCGCTGCCGCTGCGCCGTCGGGCTCCGCGCCCAAGTCCCCCAGCGTCCCGGCCGTGTCGCCCCTGCGCGGGACGACCGAGAAGATGTCGCGCCTGCGCAAGCTCGTCGCGACGCGCATGGTCGAGGCCCTGCAGACGCAGGCGCAGCTCACCACGGTGGTCGAGGTCGACGTGACCAAGGTCGCCAAGCTGCGTGCCAGGGCCAAGAACGACTTCAAGGCTCGCGAGGGCGCCAACCTCACGTTCCTGCCGTTCTTCACGCTCGCCGCGGTCGAGGCCCTCAAGGCCTTCCCGAAGATCAACGCGAGCATCGAGGGCGACTCGGTCGTCTACCACCCGCAGGAGAACGTCGGCATCGCGGTCGACACCGAGCGCGGCCTGGTCGTGCCGGTCATCAAGGACGCCGGTGACCTCAACCTCGCCGGTCTCGCCCGCAAGATCGCGGACCTCGCGGGTCGGACCCGCATCAACAAGGTCGCACCGGACGAGCTGGGTGGCGCGACGTTCACGATCACGAACACCGGTTCCGGTGGCGCGCTGATCGACACGCCGATCGTCCCGGGCGGCCAGGTCGCGATCCTGGGCACGGGCACGATCGTCAAGCGCCCGGTCGTCGTGACGGACGCGGACGGCAACGAGTCGATCGCGATCCGGTCGATGAGCTACATCTTCCTGTCGTACGACCACCGCCTGGTCGACGGTGCGGATGCAGCCCGCTTCCTGGGTGCGATCAAGAACCGCATCGAGGAGGGCGCCTTCGAGTCCGAGGTCGGTCTCTGACCCTCGGAGCCCGCTGAGCCCCACCACGCCGCAGGCCCCTCGACCCGTCCGGGTCGGGGGGCCTGCGGCGTCCGCGGGCTCACGATCCGCCGGTCGCGGGCGACGTGCGGCACGGGTGGCGCACGTCGCGCGTCGGAGCCGTACCGTGGTCGCATGGACATCGTCGTGGCCGGGTCGCACGGTCTCATCGGTACGGAGCTCCTCGAACGGCTGCGCGAGCGCGGCGACACGGTACGTCGCCTGGTGCGCCGCCCTCCCCAGGCAGCGCACGAGATCTTCTGGGACCCGGACGAGGACGCTCTGGACCCCCGCGCGCTCGAGGGCGCGGACGCCGTGGTCAACTTCGCGGGCGCGGGCGTCGGCGACCACCGGTGGACGACCGAGTACAAGCGCACCATCCTCGAGTCCCGCACACGCACGACCGGCCTGATCGCCCGGACGCTCGCCCACCTCGACGCTCCCCCTCCCGTCCTCCTCCAGGGCACCGCGGTCGGCTACTACGGCGGCCGGGGCGCCGAGGTGCTCACCGAGACCTCGGGGCCGGGCACGGGCTTCCTGGCGCGCGTCGTGACCGAGTGGGAGGCCGCGACGCGCCCTGCGCAGGACGCGGGGGTGCGGGTCGCTCACCTGCGCACGGGCATCGTCATGGCGCCCGACGGCGGCGCGCTCGGCCGCATGCTGCCCCTCCTGCGGTGGGGCGTGGGAGGGAGGCTCGGCAGCGGTCGGCAGTACTGGAGCTGGATCACGCTGCGCGACCACGTCTCGGCCGTGCTGCACCTGCTCGGGTCCGACGTGCACGGCCCGGTGAACCTCACGGGGCCTGAGCCGGCGACGAACGCCGAGGTCACCCGTGCGCTCGCCGAGGCCCTGCACCGGCCGGCGGCGCTGGCCGTCCCGTCGGTCGCGCTCAAGGTCGCGCTCGGGGAGTTCGCGTCCGACGTCCTGGGGTCGCAGCGGGCGCTGCCGCGGGTCCTGGAGGCGAGCGGCTTCACGTTCGAGCACCCCGACCTGGCGTCCGCCGCCGAGTGGGTCGTCTCGGGGTGAGCTCGCCCCACCCCTCGCCTCACCCCACCTCGCTCACCCGCCAGCCGGCGTCGGTCCACCGCAGGGTCAGGAGAGCCCTGGAGGACGTGGCCTCGGGCACCGTCGTCCGCGTGCCGTCGGCCGCCCGCTGGGTGTGCTCGGACACGGAGTAGGTCACCTCGACCTGCACCTCGTCCCCCAGGCGCGGGCCGAGGTCGCCGCCCGGCCCCGGGGACCGCTCGCCCCCGGCGCCCGCGTCCGTCACCCGGTAGACGACCCGCGCCTCGTCGACCGAGGCGACGGCCCCTTCGATGACGACCCCCGACGTCGCGATGCGGTCGAGGAGCGTGGCGTCGGCCGCCGCGGCGGGCGAGCCGGGCACCAGGACCTCGTCCGGCGAGCCACCTCCCGCGAGGAGCGCGACACGGCGCTCGGTGAGGTCGGCGGCAGCCGCGGCCGGGTCCTCACCGCGCAGGGTCGCGTCGCCCGGTGAGCCGGCGGGCGCTCCCTCGACGGCCGGCGCCCCCGAGGCCCCCGGCCGCGCTCCCTGCTGGCCCACGAGGTGCGAGCGCACGACCAGCCCTCCCGCGACGAGCAGCGCGCAGGTCAGCAGGACGAGACCTGCGACCAGACCGGGGTGCAGGTCGGCGCCCGCGCCCACGCTCCGTCGTCGAGCACCACGCGCGGGACGCACGGGCACGCCCGACCGTGATCCGGTGCGTCGACGAGCCGTGCGGTCTCCTCCCCCGGGACCCCGGCGCGCAGGGACCGCGGGGACGTCCCCGGCCCGCTCCTGCCCCGCTGGACGCCGGCCCGCACGAGCCGCACCCTGCCGGGCGGCGACGGCGGCCGCCGCGAGGCGGGCTGGGTCCGGCACCGTGATCGGGGTCGGAGGGGCCGCCTCGTAGCAGGCCGCAGCGAAGGTCCCGACCTCGGGTCTCGTGCGGGCGTCGGACCGGCGGGCGGCGGCGAGCTCGGCGTGCAGCGCAGCGAGGCCCGCGTCGGGCGGGCTGGCCCCGACCACGCCCGCAGCGGCCGCGGTGTCCGGCGGTGGGAGGACACCGGCGGCGAGCTCCGCGAGCGTCCGCACGTCCTCGGGCGCAGGCAGGGCGCACAGGTCCAGCGGCAGCCGGAGCACGGGCCGCCCGCCGCCGTCGACCAGGACGTCCGACACGTCCACCCCGCCGTACGAGAGCCCCGACCCGTGCAGCACCGCCAGCGCCTGCGCGAGAGGGACGAGCAGCGTCACGGCCTCGCCCGCCTCGAGCGGCCCCCGACAGCCCAGCAGGAGCTCCAGGGCCCCACCCGGGGGGCGCCGCGAGACGAGCGCGAGGTGCTCGGCGTCCGCCTCCACGATCTCCTCGACGACCGCCAGGTGCTCGTGGTCGAGCCGCCGCAGCGCGTCGAGCCGTTCGACGAGCCGCGCCCGTGCCGCAGGTCCGGCGGGCACCGGGACCAGCCCGACGTCCAGGTACCGGCCCGCACCGTCGACCACGACCCAGCGCCGGACCCCGGCCGGGCCGTCCCGCTCGTCCGGCTCCACGACGAGCCACCCCCGACGTGCCAGGAGGTCGGAGACGACGGGCGGTGGCGCCGACGGGTCGGTCGCACCCCGACCGTCCGAGCGGGAGGACCGGGACGCGCGGACGCTCGACATGGCCCCATCTCAGCAGAGCGCGCACCGTGCCGACGGGTTGTCCACAGGACCGCCCGTGGTGCGGCGCAGCACGTCCGGCGCCGCCCGCTGCTCAGACGTCGAGCCGTCGCCCGCTGCGTGCGCTCTCGCGGGCCACGTCCAGCACGTGCGCGGTCCGCACCGCGTCGGCCGGGTCGACGGGCACGGGTCCGCCGTCCAGCCACTCGGCCACCGCCCGGTAGAAGTCGGCATGGCCCCCCGGCGCGCGGGGCACCGGGTGCCGGTCCCGCCCTCGCGTGACCCACCCCTCGGTTCCGTCCGGGGCCGCGTCGTCGAACACCTCGAACGGCGAGGCGTCGTTCTCGAACGTCGTCACGACGTAGGCGCCGGCGTCTCCCAGCACGCGGGTGCGCGGTCCCGGGGCCCCCACGACCGAGGCCGCCCAGAGCCGGCTGACCACCTCGTGCCCGTCCGACGGCGCATGGTGCAGCGTCAGGAACACGTCGTCCTCGGTCGGTGTCGTCAGGGCACGCAGCTCGGCATAGACCGACCGGACGGGTCCGAACAGCTGGGTGGCCGAGTCCACGAGGTGGGGACCCAGGTCGAGCAGCAGCCCACCCCCGACGGGGTCGTTCTCCTTCCAGCGCTGCTGCGGCACGGGACGCCACCGCTCCCAGCGCCGCTCGAACGTGTGCACGCGCCCCAGCTCGCCCGACGCGAGCACCGACCGCAGCGTGAGCTGCTCGGGGTCCCAGCGGCGGTTCTGGAACACCGTGAACGGCGTCCCCGCGGCGGCCGCCGTCGCCACGACGTCCGCGGCCTGCGCGCCGTCGAGAGCGATGGGCTTGTCCAGCACGAACGGGACGCCCGCGGCCGCGACCTGCGCCGCGTGCTCGGCGTGCAGCGCGGAGGGGCTCGCGACCACCACCACGTCGTAGGCCGCGCGGTCCCCGAGCAGACCCGCGAGGTCCTCGTGCAGCCGCACTCCCGGCCAGTCCTCCTCCGCCGCAGCGCGACGCTCGGGGTTCCTGGCCACGACCGCCGTCACCACGAGGCCGGCCTCGCGGGCCAGGCGCGCGTGGATGCCCCGGCCCGCCCCGCCGTACCCGACCAGCCCGACCCGCGCCGTGCCGGGATTGCGCTCCTGCCCAGTGGTTCCACTCATGGCGACCAATCTAGCCGCCGTCCCGGAGCACTCCGGAAGGCTGGCAGAATGTACGAATCCTCCTGGAACTGTCGTTCTCGGCATGTGTCCGAGTTCGGGAAGGTCGTCGTCCCTTGAGCACCCAGAGCACGAGCTCGAAGAGCAGAAGGAGTGCGCGCCTGCGCCGCGCCCTCCGCACCATCCTCATCGCCCTGGCGCTGGGGATCGTCATCGCCAACGCGGTGAGCCAACCCACGATCGAGGCCAACGAGGCACCGGCGACCGGGACGGCCCTCGCGGCCCTCGAGACGCTCGAGGTCAAGGGCGTCGCCGCCTCGACCGGCTACGAGCGGGAGAACTTCGGGTCAGCCTGGGCCGACGTCGACGGCAACGGGTGCGACACCCGCAACGACATCCTGGCCCGCGACCTCACGGACCTCACGTACTCGACCCGGGACAAGGCCTGCGAGGTACGCACCGGCACGTTCGCCGACCCGTACACGGGCGAGACCATCAGCTTCGTGCGCGGCAACAAGACCAGCTCGGCCGTCCAGATCGACCACGTGATCCCGCTCATGGACGCCTGGCGCAAGGGCGCCCAGTCGTGGGACGACGAGACCCGGCTGCGCTTCGCGAACGATCCCCTCAACCTGCTCGCCTCCGACGGGTCCGCCAACCAGTCCAAGGGCGCGCGCGACGCGTCGGCCTGGCTGCCGCCCAACCACGCGTTCCGGTGCACCTACATCGCGCGGCAGATCGCCGTGAAGGCGGAGTACGAGCTGTGGGTCACACCGTCCGAGCACGAGGCGATGGCGACCGTCCTCGACCGCTGCCCGTCGGAGCCGCTGCCCGTCGTCCCCTGACGGCGCGGATCCCGGGCGACCGGGGTGCGAGTCCCGGGCGAGCCGCCTGACGCGAGGCAGCCCGCCCGGGCCCGCGGCTTCTCAGGGTGCGCTGCGCCGCAGCGCACCCGGCCACCAGACGACCCGTCCGACGTCGTGCACCAGTGCCGGGACGAGCAGGCTGCGGACGATCAGGGTGTCGACGAGGACACCGAACGCGACGATGAACGCGAGCTGGGCGAGGAACAGCAGCGGGATCACGCCGAGCGCCGCGAACGTCGCCGCGAGCACGACGCCGGCCGACGTGATGACCGACCCCGTGACGGCCAGCGCACGCAGCGTGCCTCGCCGTGTCCCGATGATCGCCGACTCCTCGCGGACGCGGGTCATGAGGAAGATCGAGTAGTCCACGCCGAGCGCCACGAGGAAGCAGAACGCGTAGAGCGGGACGGTCGGGTCGGCACCGGGGAAGTCGAGCACGTGGTTGAAGACGATCGCCGACACGCCCAGCGCCGCACCGAACGAGAGCACGTTGGCCGCCATGAGCAGGACCGGCGCGAGGATCGAGCGCAGCAGCAGCATGAGGATCAGCAGGATCACGACCAGGACGACGGGCACGATCACGCGCAGGTCGTGGTCTCCCGCGATCTGCGTGTCCAGGCGCTCGGCGCTGGCACCGCCCACGAGCGCCTCGGGCGAGACCTCGTGGACCGCGTCGCGCAGCGCGGCGACGGTACTGGTCGCGGCGTTGGTGTCGCTCGGGTCCTCGGTCACGACGTCGATGCGCACGTCGCCGTCGATCACGAGCGGCGGTCCCTGCGCGGGGGCGCCGGGCGCACCGCCCGTGCCGCCCTCGGTGACCGCTGCGGCCGAGGCCACGCCGTCGGTGCCGGTCGCGGCCTGGAGCACGGCGTCGAGGTCGCCCTCGGGAGCCACGACGATCGCGGGCTGCACGCCGACGCCGCCGAAGTGCTCCTCGAGCACCTGCTCGCCGTCGACCGAGTCGACCTGGGTCAGGAACACGTCGGAATCGCTCGTGCCCTCGGCCTGGAAAGTCGGCACGAATGCGGCGCAGCCAGCGAGGACGAGGGTCGTCACGATCCACACCGCGCGGTCGCGTCGTCCCACGAAGCTCGCGACGCGGGACCAGATCCCGTGGCCCGCGACGTGCACCTCGACGTCGTGGCTCGCGGCGAGCGCGAGGTCGCGTGCCCCCTCAGGGGCACCCTGACCACTCGCCGGCGGGGCCACCGGAGAGGTGGTCGACCCCTCGACCTCGTCCGCCGCTGCCGGGTCGTAGGCGGGCTTGCGCGGCCAGAAGATGCCGCGCGAACGCCTGCCGCCGATCACGAGCAGCGCCGGCAGGAACGTGAGCGCACCGAGGAAGGCCGCCGCGATGCCGATGGCCCCGACGGGGCCGAGGCTCCGGTTGGAACCCAGGTCGGAGAGCAGCAGGCAGAGCAGGCCGGCGATCACGGTCCCGGCCGAGGCGGCGATGGGCTCGATCGAGGCACGCAGCGCCCGGCGGACCGCGGTGTACGGGCTCTCGACGACGCGCAGCTCCTCGCGGTAGCGCGCCACGACGAGCAGCGAGTAGTCGACCGCGGCGCCCACGACGAGGATCGAGAGGATGCCCTGGGCCTGGCCGTTGAGGGTCAGGGTGCCCGCGTCGGCCAGCAGGTAGACGACGAGGCCTGCGAGGCACAGCGCGAAGACGGCGGTGAGGATCACCATGAACGGCAGGATCGGCGAGCGGTAGACGACCGCGAGGATGATCAGCACGGCGCCGAGCGCGACGAGCAGCAGGACCGTGTCGATCCCGCCGAACGCGTTGACCAGGTCCGCCACGAAGCCGGCGGGGCCCGTGACCCAGGCCTGGAGGCCCGAGTCGGCGAGCGCGGTCTCGAGCTCGGCGCGGATCTCGGCGATCACGACGTTGTTGACGCGCTCGTCGTCGGCCATGAGGTCCGAGGTCTGGGCCGCGTCGAGCGACGCGACGATCATGGCGGCCTCGCCGTCCTCGGACGGCACGACCACGGGGTCTGCGGTGAGCGTGTCACCGACGGTCTGCGGGTCGTCCGGTCCGGCGCCGGGCAGGGGCAGGCCGGGGAGGTCGGCCGCGACGGCCCGGAGGGTCGCGAGCTGCTCGGGCGTGACCGCACCCCCGTCGGTCGGGACGGCGACGACGAGAGCGGGCAGGGACTCGTCGGACACGAAGGCCTGGGCCTTCTCAGCGGCGCGCGTGGACTCGGCGCTCGAGGGCAGGAAGGCTGCCGAGTCGTTGGTCTGGACGGTGCTGAGCTTGCCCTGCGCCTGCCCTCCGAGCGCGCCGATGGCGAGCCACACGCCAAGCACTGCGACAATGACCAGGCCTCGGAGCACACCACTCCAGCGATTACTCAGCATGCTGAGTACTATTGACGACGGAGGTCTCAGAAGCAAGTGGACAGCAACCCGGTCAGCAGGGAACCGAAGGACTGGCCGACAGGCCGGCTCCTGTCGGCGGTGACCCGTCGGATCGAGCGCGAGTGGAACCACCACCTCGACGGCTGGGACCTCAACCACGCCTCGATGCCCGTCCTCCTCCACCTTCTTGCCGGCCCCCGCACCCAGCGTCAGCTCGCAGCCGAGTCGCACATCACCGAGCAGACCATGAGCCGCGTCCTGGCCCGCCTCGAACGCTCGGGGTACATCACCCGCGAGGACGACCCGACGGACCGGCGCCGCCGCGCCGTGGCCATCACGCCGACCGGCCGCACGGCCGCCTTCGCCGCCGCGAACCCGCGACCCGCCGAGCAGCTCAGCACCCGGGGCCTGACCGAGGACCAGATCGCGACGCTGCGTGAGATCCTCATCACCATGGTCGAGGCCCACCCGCGCCCGGGCGAGGACTAGCCTGACCGCATGCATCTGCGCACCGAGGGGCCGGGCCTGACCGACTACCAGGACGCCTGGGACCTCCAGCGCCACCTCCACCAGGAGGTCGTGGACGGCATCAGCCCGGACACCGTGATCCTCGTGGAGCACCCGAGCGTGTACACGGCGGGCAGACGCACCAACCTCGCCGACCGGCCCGACGACGGCACACCCGTCGTCGACGTCGACCGCGGCGGGAAGATCACCTGGCACGGCCCGGGCCAGCTCGTGGCCTACCCGGTCGTCCGGCTCGCCGAGCCCGTCGACGTCGTCGCCTACGTGCGCGCGCTCGAGGCCGCAGTCATGGACGTGTGCACCGCGCTGGGCCTCACGACGCACCGCGTCGAGGGGCGCAGCGGCGTGTGGCTCGCCGCGACGGCGGCCCGCCGCGAGCGCAAGGTCTGCGCGATCGGCGTGCGCGTCGCGCGCGGCGTGACCATGCACGGCCTCGCGCTCAACTGCTGCCCCGACCTCGGGGAGTTCTCCCGGATCGTGCCGTGCGGCATCGCCGACGCCGACGTGACCTCCTTGACGCTCGAGACCGGGCGGCAGGTCACGATCGCCGAGGCCACCCCGCTCCTCGTCGAGGCGCTGCGCGAGCACCTGGTGCCGCTGCTCGCCGCCACGGCCGTGGTCCCGCCGACGCAGGCGGACACCGTCCGGGCCTGAACCGGGCCTGAACCGGGCCTGGACCGGGCCTGCATCAGACCTGGACCCGGCACCGCGCACGGCGCCGCAGGTGTGCCCGCGGCGCGGCCCCCTCCCGTTCTGCGCCCTTCGCCGCTAGAATGGGTCTCACCTCAAGGGAATCGCTGCGCAACCGGAGTACGGGTGGGTCGGTGCGCTGATCGATGGACCCTTGAAGGACCCTCATGACCCGCACTCCCAGTCCCCTCGCGCCCGCGCGCCCCGCACCCGGCGCGCCCGCAACCACCCCGGGAGCCACCGGCTCCCCCACGACGCCCCCGGACACCGAGCCCCGTCGCGGGACCCTCGCCACGTACGGCGAGCTCCCCCGCCTCGCCGGCAAGGCGTTCCTGCCCGTCGCCTTCCTCGCACGCCTGCCGTTCTCGATGATCACGATCGGCACGCTGCTCCTGGTCTCGACGACCACCGGCTCGCTCGCCCTCGGCGGTCTCGCGAGCGCCGCGGCCGCGGTCGGTACCGCGCTCGGGGGCCCCACCCAGGGCTCCGTCGCAGACCGGGTCGGGCAGCGCAGGGTGCTCCTCGTCGTCGTGCCCCTGGACGTCCTGGCGGTGATCGCGCTCGTCCAGGCCGCGACCGTGGGCGCACCCTCGGGTGTGATCCTCGGTGCGGCCGCGCTCGTGGGCGCGTTCGCCCCGCAGATCGGCCCGCTCGCGCGCGTGCGCTGGATCGCCATGACCCAGCACCGCCCGCGGACCCTGCTCGCCGCGATGGGCTACGAGAGCACGGCCGACGAGATCGGGTTCGTGCTCGGCCCCGCCCTGGTCGGCATCCTCGCGAGCGTGTGGTCCCCGCAGGCCGCGATGCTGTTCGCGGCCGCGGTGTGCGCGGTGTTCGGCCTGGCGTTCGCGCTGCACCCCACCGCGACGCCCGGCGCCCCGGCGCCCTCGCCCGCGGCGCAGTCCGCTGCGGGCCACGACGCCCACGGGTCGTTCGTAGGCCTCTTCCGCCGTGTGCTGGTCCCGGTCCTGGGGATGCTCGCGATGGGCATGCTGTTCGGCAGCACCCAGACGGCCGTCACGTCGTTCATGCGCGACGCGGGGGCCGAGGAGCAGGCGGGCCTGGTCTACGCGGTGCTCGGCTTCGGGTCGGCGATCACGGCGCTCGCCGTCGTCGCCCTGCCCGCACGGTTCGGTGCACGGTCGCGCTGGGTCTCGTTCGCGTCGGGCCTGACGGTGACCGCTCTGCTGACGTTCGTCGCGGGCGGCAGCGGGTCGCTCGGCACGCTGATCGGCGCCCTCGCGCTCCTGGGCCTGTTCGTGGGGCCCGTCATGGTCACGATCTTCACGGTCGGCGGCGACCTCAGCCCGAGCAGCCGCAGCGGCGCCGCGATGACGATGCTCGCGAGCGCGAACGTCGTGGGCGTCGCGCTCGGCGCGAGCGTCGGCGGTCAGGTCGCCGAGGACGTCGGGACCGCGGCGGCCTTCGCCCTGCCCGCGGTGGCCGCCGTACTGCTGGTCGTCACGGGGTTGTCGCTGCGCTCCCACCGGGGCCCCGTGGACACCCCCCGCCTCGACGAGGCTCCTGGCGTAGTCTGACTTTCACCCGAAACCGGGCACGACTCCAGGGGGGCCACAGCCCACCACGGACTGGGAGAGACGCGTGACGATCGCACCTGAAGGGCGGCGGATGCTGCGGGTCGAGGCCCGCAACGCCGCGACCCCCATCGAGAAGAAGCCCGAGTGGATCAAGACCCGGGCGACCATGGGACCCGAGTACACCGAGCTCAAGGGCCTGGTGCGCAAGGAGGGTCTGCACACGGTCTGCGAGGAGGCCGGCTGCCCCAACATCTTCGAGTGCTGGGAGGACCGCGAGGCGACCTTCCTCATCGGCGGCGACCAGTGCACGCGTCGCTGCGACTTCTGCCAGATCGACACGGGCAAGCCCGCCGACTTCGACGCGGACGAGCCGCGCCGCGTCGCGGAGTCGGTCCAGGCCATGGGCCTGCGCTACTCGACCATCACGGGCGTCGCGCGCGACGACCTGGCCGACGGGGGCGCCTGGCTCTACGCGGAGACCGTCCGGCAGATCCACGCGCTCAACCCGGGCACCGGTGTCGAGCTGCTCATCCCGGACTTCAACGCGATCCCCGAGCTGCTCGACGCGGTCAACGAGTCGCGCCCGGAGGTGCTCGCGCACAACGTCGAGACCGTGCCGCGCATCTTCAAGCAGATCCGCCCGGGCTTCCGGTACGACCGCTCGCTGTCGGTCATCACGCGGGCCCGCGAGGCCGGTCTGGTCACCAAGTCGAACATCATCCTCGGGATGGGCGAGACGATCGACGAGGCGAAGGAGGCCCTGCAGGACCTCCACGACGCAGGCTGCGACCTCATCACCATCACGCAGTACCTGCGCCCGTCGCTGCGTCACCACCCGGTCGCACGGTGGGTCAAGCCCGAGGAGTTCGTCGAGCTCTCGGACGAGGCCGAGCGCATCGGCTTCCTGGGCGTCATGTCCGGACCGCTGGTCCGGTCCTCGTACCGCGCGGGGCGGCTGTGGGGCCAGGCCATGAAGCGTCGCGGCATGGAGATCCCCGCTGCGCTCGCGCACCTGACCGAGCCCACGACGGCCCGTCAGGAGGCGGCGAGCCTGCTGGCCCGCTGACCTCCCTCCGGACCACGACCAACCCGGTCCGGACCTGCCCGACAGCGAGCCGGTCCCTGCTCCCTCTCCCCCGCCGACGTGCGAGAGAATCGGGGGGTGGGGTCCGGCTCGCCGCCGTCCCCGCCCGTTCACCGGAGCACTCTCCGCCACCACTAGACTGAGGCACCATGGCCCGCAACAAGAGCACCGCCCCCTCGACCGGGGTCGACGGCACCAAGCCGAAGAAGCAGAAGAAGCAGCGCTGGTACCACCAGGTCTGGGACGCGTACAAGATGACGCGCGCCGAGGACCCGGCGGTCACGTGGATCATGCTCGGCGTGTTCGTCGGCATCCTCGCGGTCGCGATCGGGATCGGCCTGGCCTGGGGCCCGTGGGTGTACACCCTCATCGTGGGTCTGCCGTTCGCGTTCCTCGGCTCGCTGTTCGTCCTGACGCGCCGCGCCGAGACCGCGGCCTACAGCCGCATCGACGGCCAGCCCGGTGCCGCGCGCGCCGCGCTCGGCACCATCCGCCGCGGCTGGACGTTCGACGACGAGCCCGTCGCCCTGACCCCGCAGCAGGACCTCGTGTTCCGCGGCGTCGGTCGCGCCGGCGTGGTACTCGTGGGTGAGGGCCCGACGCACCGCGTCGCCAAGCTGCTCGACGGCGAGAAGCGTCGTATCACGCGCGTCCTGCCCAACGTCCCGGTCACCACGATCCAGTGCGGCAACGGCGAGGGCCAGGTCCCGCTCAAGAAGCTCGCGCGCACGGTCCAGAAGCTGCGCCCCACGCTGACCAAGCCGGAGACGGCCGAGGTCAGCAAGCGCCTGCGCGCCCTGGGCGGCGCCAAGCTCCCCATCCCCAAGGGCATCGACCCCACGCGCGCCCGTCCCGACCGCAAGGGCATGCGCGGGCGCTGAGCCTGCTCTGCCCGCACCGGCAGCCCGTCGACGGTCCTCCGTCGGCGGGCTGTCGGCGTCAGGGGACGGTCGCGCCCGGAGACGTACTCGCGGTCAGGGGGTGGACACGCTCTTGCACGGCCGGGGACAGCGCGGCAGCGGCCCGGCTGCCAGGATCGCCCGACGGCGCCGCGGCGAGCGGGAGCACGCCTCACCGACCGCGGAGCCCGCCACGGGCTACGGACCATGAGAGATCCCGCCGCAGCACGTCGGCGGTACAGGCTCTCCTGGCGGCACACGCTCGTCGGGTGGACACCCGGAGGAACCCCGGGTCGAACCGGAGCGGCGCGCGGACGGGAGCGACGCCGTCGGGCACCGCGCCGGTACGGCGGGCAGTGCAGCCGGGCCCGCGTCAGGCGCGGACGATGACCGTGCCCGCGGCCTTGTCGTGCAGGCCGCGGCCGTCGCCGTCCCAGACCACGGCCGGGATGAGCAGGCACAGCAGGCCCGTGCGCACGAACCCGCGCCACAGGCCCACCATGCGGCCCTCACCGCCCAGGACCCGCACCTGCAGGCCCATGACCCGGTGGCCGATCGTGTAGCCCAGCGTGCTCACCAGGAGCAGGTTCTCGAGCGCGAAGACCGCGAGCGTCGCCATCGGGTTCTCGTCGAAGAGCAGGAAGCTGATGAGCAGGCACAGCACCCAGTCGATGACGAGCGCGACCACGCGACGGCCGACCGTCGCCAACGAGCCCGGACCGTCGGGCGGCAGGCCGAGCCGACCACCCCGGTCGTTCTCCCCGCCGGTCGGCGTACCCTCGAGCCAGGAACCCACATCTTCACGCGACACCACGGCACCAGCCTACGTGCCGCGGAGGAGGGCTCCGGCGCCCGTCCGGTTCGTCCTGGTTCTGGGAGTCCCGCCGCACGCCGTCTCGCCGATGTCACACGGCACGCCGGTGCGTAACACCGCCGAAACATTCGGTACACGGTCGGGAAACCCCTGGGGCCTAGGTTCGAGGCGCCACTGGAGGTACGGCCAGAGGACCCACTACCAAGGAGTTACGGATGTTCAAGAACGCGGAGGAGGCAATCGCCTTCACCCGGAACGAGGGCGTCGAGTTCGTCGACGTCCGGTTCTGCGACCTGCCGGGCGTGATGCAGCACTTCAACATCCCGATCTCGCAGTTCGCCGAGTCCGCCTTCACGGACGGCATGATGTTCGACGGGTCCTCGATCCGCGGCTTCCAGGCGATCCACGAGTCGGACATGAAGCTCATCCCCGACGTGACGACCGCCTACATCGACCCGTTCCGCAAGCGCAAGACGCTCATCGTGAACTTCTCGATCGTGGACCCCTTCACCGACGAGGCGTACTCCCGCGACCCGCGCAACGTCGCCTTCAAGGCCGAGGCGTACCTGCGCAGCACCGGCATCGCCGACACCGCGTTCTTCGCCCCCGAGGCCGAGTTCTACATCTTCGACGACGTCCGGTTCAAGACGAGCCAGAACGAGTCCTACTACCACCTCGACTCCAAGGAGGCGGCCTGGAACACCGGCCGCGTCGAGGAGGGTGGCAACCTCGGCTACAAGACCCGCTACAAGGGCGGCTACTTCCCCGTCTCCCCCAACGACCAGATGGCGGACCTGCGCGACGAGATGTGCGCCGTCCTCGACCAGGTCGGCCTGGACGTCGAGCGCGCGCACCACGAGGTGGGCACCGCCGGCCAGCAGGAGATCAACTACCGCTTCTCGACGCTGACCGCCGCGGCCGACGACCTGATGAAGTTCAAGTACGTCATCAAGAACGTCGCCTGGGAGGCCGGCAAGTCCGCGACCTTCATGCCCAAGCCCATCTTCGGCGACAACGGCTCGGGCATGCACTCGCACCAGTCCCTCTGGAAGGACGGCGAGCCGCTGTTCTACGACGAGAAGGGCTACGGCGGCCTGTCCGACCTCGCCCGCTGGTACATCGGCGGCCTCCTCAAGCACGCGCCCGCGCTGCTCGCCTTCACCAACCCGTCGGTCAACTCCTACCGTCGCCTGGTGCCCGGCTACGAGGCCCCCGTCAACCTGGTCTACTCGGCGCGCAACCGCTCCGCGTGCATCCGCATCCCCGTGACGGGCAACAACCCCAAGGCGAAGCGCGTCGAGTTCCGCGTCCCCGACCCGACGGCCAACCCCTACCTGGCGTTCGCCGCACAGCTCCTCGCAGGCATCGACGGCATCAAGAACCGCATCGAGCCGCCCGAGCCCGTCGACAAGGACCTCTACGAGCTGCCCCCCGAGGAGCACGCAGCGATCCAGCAGGTTCCCGCCTCGCTCGAGGAAGCCCTCGACGCCCTCGAGGCCGACCACGACTTCCTCACGGTCGGTGACGTCTTCACGCCCGACCTCATCGAGACGTGGATCACCTACAAGCGCGAGCACGAGGTCGACCCGATCCGCCTGCGCCCGCACCCGCACGAGTTCGAGCTGTACTACGACCTCTGATCGTCGGTGCTCGCGGTGGTAGTCGCGAGCTCCTGACCTGCAGTGATGGCACCCCGGCCGCCCGACGTGGCGACCGGGGTGCCACACTTTTGCCGCAGGGGACGACAGGCACCGGCGTCCGAGCCCGTGACGAAGGTGCACCTGGACGTCGTCGTGGCCCTTCCCCGACGGGTGGCCGGCGAAGTGGAGGGGCCCGCGTTCATCCCGCCGGCGTGAGCCTGCCCAGGTTGAAGGCAGCAACGCCGGCCGTCGACGACCGCCAGGCGATGACGTCGCCACGCACTACGACGTCGCTCAGGCCCGGAGCGTCGATGAGCTTGTAGATCGCGTTCGTCCCGACGTAGTGCAGGTACTCGCCCGCGTCCCCGTTCCCGGAACCTGCGCCCCATGCGAGGACGTTGCCGGACAGCGAGACGGGGCCGAACCAGTCCGTGCCGGTGTCGATGATCGTGGTGACCTGCGTCGTCCGGTCCATGACGTACAGCTGAGCATCGACCGTCGTCATCCCGTCCGGCTCGGATCCTGACGCCACCGCCCAGACGAGGACCTCGGGTGAGACCGCCATCGCGATGATGGGACGGTCCACCGGGGTCGTCATGGTCGCGAGCGTCTGCTGGTCCCCGTTGTCCGGGGAGAAGACGATCTCCGACGCGAGCCGGTCCCCCTGTTCCTGGGACCTCGCGAAGTAGATGCCATCGGCGTCACCTGCGTGAACGATGACGTTCTCGGCGAGCACCTCGACATCTCCGTCTCCGGCGAGGTCCGCGCTCAGGAGATCGCTCCTCCCGCCCGCCTTCGAGGCTGCGTTCCAGGCGAGCCTGCTCGTGCTCATGGACAGGTACGGATCGATCCCGATGATCCGTGGCGTCGCACCACCCGGGTAGAAGTCGCGGTAGTCCGCGACGAGGGTCGGGGCGTCGTCGCCGATCCGAGTCGCACGCACCCGCCAGTCGAACTCGTCGAGGTTGGTGCTGCGGGTCTCGAGCCAGGCCAGACGGTCCCCGCGCCGGGTGAAGGTCGAGACCTGCCCGGGCGCACCGGTACTGACCTCTCCGAAGACGACGGCGCCCTCTCCGGACATGTGGACCAGGTCGGTCTGTTCCGGCAGGAGTGCATCGCCCTCGAGCTCGGTGCCGTACGTCGCGACGAACGAGCAGTCCTCGCCGACGGTCTCGACGCGCGGTGCCAGTCGTCCGCGGAACTCGGTCATCGTGATCGTGAGCGACAGCGAGTAGTCCCTGCCCTCGGTCAGCTTCGCCGCGCCCTTGGTGGCGAGGTGCGCGCCCTCGGTGAAGCTGCCGGACGCCAGCGTCGCGCCGGGGTTCGCCGCGCCGGCGTCCGGCAGGTCGCCTGATGCGACAGGCTCCCACCGGGGTGCGCACGTCTCCAGTCCGGGAGGAACAGGGACGCTGTCGCTCGCGCAGCCAGAGGCGAGCACGACGACGGCGAGGGTGGCGGCTCCGACCCGTGCCCATCCACGCAGATCGACGTTCATCACAGGGAGAAGCCACCGTTCCCGCTGGCGGACCGATGACCCTGGGTCCAGTTCGGATGCCCGTAGCGGGGGCCTCGGACGAGCTCGACGGCGTTCACCACGTGTCCAGCGTCCGTGCTGCGGCCACGCGACGCTGAACGATGCTCTTCGCCGGGCGTTCCTCGAGCACGCCTGCCGGCAGACCCGATCCTCCGAGCAGCGTCGGTGCGTGACGTAGGCCCCGTGCGAACGTGCGGTTCAGTGCACAGCCCCCCATTTGTTAATCGTCCTGGCGAACCTTGGCAGACCTGACATCTCACTGTCAAGGGGCACCCCGCCCCACGGTCGTGTCGTGGTCCTGATCGTCCTCGTGACACCCGAGGCCCCTGCTGCCCCGTGCGCCGTGACGCACACCGAGGAGCCCGGCGCGTCAGCCTGCCGACGGGGTCAGCCTGCCTGCGCGTTGACCCACGCCGCGAGCTCGGCCGACTCGTCCGCGAGCGCATCTCCAGCCGTGAGATCGAGCGCTTGCGCCGTGGACGAGGTGGCCAGCACGCGGGCGCCGTCGAGCGCCGCGCGATCCGCGGCGAGATGCTCGAGGGCGGACCGCAGCCGCTCTGCGTCCGATCCCTCTCCGGGCGACCATCCCGCCGCGGCGGCTGCCGCGAGGACTGCGGCGGGGTTCGACACCTGGACGTCCGCGACCGTCACGACCCGGACGAACGTGTCCGGCGCAGGCGGCGTCGCCCTCCGGCGCGGGAGCGGGCGCGCGGTCGTGGGCGGCGCGGGTCGGCGGCGCGGGAGCGGCGCAGGACGGGTCGGTGCGGAAGGCTGGTCTGACACCTGTACGAGTGTGCCACCACGGGTCCGGCCTGGCGCGGGCACCGTTCAGGCGGAGCCGGCCCGCGGCCGACCCGTGTCCACGGCGAGCGGCACCTCCACCCGGGCCGGCCGCGTCAGGCGGCGCCCCACCAGGACAGGACGGCGGCCCACACCAGGAGGGCGTCGGCGTCGCTGTCGAGAGCGCTGATCGTGAGCGATCGTCCACCTGCGTGCTCGCGGACCGAAGCGAGCTCGAAAGGCCCGCGGCACACCCGTCCGACGTGGGGACGACAGGTCGTGTCCCACGCCTCCGTCACCGCCGTCACCTCACCGACCGGACCGGCGGCGACGACGTCGCGGACGCGCGCCCCTCGCGTCGCCCGGGTGACCTCGGCGACCGGGCTGCCGTCCGCGAGAGCCACCTGCCGAAGAGTCCATCCGCCGCCCCGGAGCCGACGCGCGCCGGGCGTGCTGCGGAGCAGGACCTGCCCGGCAGGGTCGAGCAGCTCGACCGTCCGAGGGTCGTCGCTCGACGCCGAGACGTCCATGAGCGTATCGACGACGCCGCTGGCGATCTGCCCCGTCGACATCCGCGCCGGCGGGCAACGCCGGACGAGGGCACGGAGGGGTTCGCTGCCCACGACGTCCAGCTCTCCGGTCCATCCGAGCGGCGCGAGGGCGCCCCGGGGAGCACTGATCGGCAGCTCGACGGACCGCGGCAGGAGTGCGGCGACCTCGGCCCTGCCGCGATGCACGAGGATCTCGGGCGCGGAGGGGACGCCGACGGCGGGGACCGGTGGGCCGAGGAGCGCCCCCGGGGTGCGCAGCCGTCGTCCGGTCTCGCGCACGGTCTCGCACGCCGCCTCGACGCTCGCGTGCGCGGCCCCGACCGCCGCACGGGCCGCTCGGGCCCGGTCTGCCAGACGGTCCGGCACGAGCGAGTCGAGCCTGGGGAGCCCCCACCCGCCGACGCCTCGCCGAGGGTCCACGCTGTCCGTGGGAGGCTGCGCCCCTGCGTCGACGCCCCCCTCCGGTGCCGGGCTGGGATCGTACGGGCGTTCGAGCGGGAGACCAGGATCGTCAGGGAGGCTCACGCGTCAAGGCTAGCGAGCCAGGATCGGGCCGCCGCGTCTCAGCGGGGCGTCCACGGGCCATGGGTCGTCCTCGGAGGTGGTCGCTCCTGAGTACACTTGGCCCTCGCCACTGCTTGGAGACCTTGAGCGGGAGGCAGACTCTTGGAAGGAATTGTCGATGGCCGACGTCGCCACAGCTGCACCCGAGACCCTCGCCCAGACACTGGCCGCGCACGCCGAGCGCGTACGCGGTGTGTGGCTCGACGCCGCCGCCCGTGAGCTCCACGGCCGCACCTCGCGGGGAGAGCTCGACCGTGAGCAGGCTGAGATCCTCGACGCGCTGCTCGACGGCCTCCGGTCCGGTGGGATCGCACTGGCCGACCCTGCGTTCGACCAGCTCCGCGGCATCCTCGCGGACGTCTCGGCGACGCGCGCCCGGCTGGGGTTCACCCCTCGGGAGACGGCGATCGGGATCTTCGCTCTCAAGGAAGGGCTGTACCCGCTCGCATCTGCGGACGTGGACATCACACCGCTGCTCCGGCTCGTCGACCAGCTCGGCCTCCTGACGTTCGAGACGTTCGCCGCCGCGCGTGAGGCGATCATCGCTGAGCAGGCCGAGCAGCTGCTCGAGCTCTCGACGCCCGTCGTGAAGCTCTGGGAGGGCATCGTGGCGGTGCCGCTCGTCGGCACGCTGGACTCTGCCCGCGCCCAGGTCGTCATGGAGAAGCTGCTGAACACGCTCGTCGACACGGGCAGCGAGCACGCGATCATCGACATCACGGGGGTCCCCGCCGTGGACACCCAGGTCGCCCAGCACCTGCTCAAGACCGTGGTCGCTGCCCGTCTCATGGGCGCCGAGTGCACCATCAGCGGGATCCGGCCCCAGATCGCCCAGACCATCGTCGCCCTCGGCATCGAGTTCGGTGACATCCGCACGCGCGCCACCCTCGCCGACGCCCTCGTCGACGCGCTGCGCGCCACCCGTGCGGCTCGGCAGGTCGGGCTCCCCGCATGACCGACGGCGTCCCCATCCTCAAGATCGGCTCGACGCTGCTCGTCTCGATCCAGATCGACCTCCAGGACGACACCGCGCTGCGGCTCCAGGAGGACCTCGCCGAACGGATCACGGACACGGGTGCGCGCGGGGTCATCATCGACATCTCGGGCCTCGAGATCGTCGACTCGTTCATCGGGCGGATGCTGGCGTCGATCGCGGGCATCTCGCACGTGCTCGACGCGACGACGGTCGTCGTCGGCATGCGACCGGCGGTCGCGATCACCATGGTCGAGCTGGGGCTCTCCCTCGGCGACGTCCGCACGGCGCTCGACGTCGAGCGCGCCCTGGCCCTCCTCGCCCCCGTGGAGCAGTTCCCGGAGGACGTGCTGCTCGGGGCCGTCGAGCGCGAGGAGGGATGAGCGCGCCGACGACGACGGTCGAGCACGTACCGATCCGGACGGACTCCGACGTCGTCAAGGTGCGCCAGCTCGTCCGAGCGCTCGCCCAGCAGGCACGCCTCTCCCTGGTCGACCAGACCA
Organism: Oerskovia sp. 140933; assembly: GCF_059651515.1. NCBI lineage: Bacteria > Bacillati > Actinomycetota > Actinomycetes > Micrococcales > Cellulomonadaceae > Oerskovia > Oerskovia sp. 140933. The sequence goes on along the minus strand of NZ_JAMXIO010000027.1, from coordinate 36,146 downwards.
AGCTCGTCACGGCCGCGAGCGAGCTCGCGCGCAACACCCTCGTCTACGGCGGCGGCGGTGACGCCGAGGTCCAGCTCGCCGTCGACGGCGTGCGGACCGGCGTGCGCGCGGTCTTCAAGGACGACGGCCCGGGCATCCCCGACCTCGACCTGGCGTTGACCGACGGGTGGACCAGCGGGAGCGGGCTCGGGCTCGGTCTGTCCGGCTCACGGCGGCTCGTGCAGCACTTCGCGATCGACACCGCTCCGGGCGCAGGCACTCGCGTCGAGATCGCGACCTGGTCCCGATGACGGCGGCGAGCGGCGTCGACGAGCGTCGCAGCATCGTCGAGAACGGCACCTGGTACACCGTGGACCACCCGTCCGCGGTCGGCCGGGTCCGCCGCGCGGCAACCTCCGCCGCACGCGACCTGGGCTTCGACGAGGACCGGTCCGCGAAGATCGGGATCGTGGTCTCCGAGCTGGCCACCAACCAGTGCCGGCACGCGGGCTCGGGTGCCGTGCTGGTCCGGGTGCGTCGTACCGGGGACCAGGCGCAGCTCGAGACCCTCGCCGTGGACTCGGGTCCCGGCATGCGCGACATCATGGCGGCCATGCGCGACGGCGTCTCGAGCAGCGGGACCCTCGGCATCGGGCTGGGCACCTTGCCGCGCCTCGCGTCGTCGTGGGACGCGTGGACCGCTCCCGGGCAAGGGACCGTCATCGCGGCGACCTTCGCCGAGCACGCCGGACCGTCGGTGTCGCCCGCCCCGCCGACGGGTGTGACCCGGGCCATGACCGGGCAGGAGGCGTGCGGCGACGCGTTCGCCGTCCGGCACGACGACGGCGTGCCGACGCTCATGGTCGCGGACGGGCTGGGCCACGGCTCGCTGGCCGCGGCCGCCTCGGGCGCCGCCGTGCGTGCCTTCCTCGATGCGCCCGCCGGCCCCCCGGTCGCACTCCTCGAACGCGTGCACCGAGCCCTGCCCGGTACGCGCGGCGCCGCCGTCTCGGTCGCCCAGGTGAACGGCGGGGTGCTGCGCCACGCGGGTCTCGGGAACATCTCCGGGACCGTCCACGGCGCACGAACGCGCGGCCTGGTCAGCCACCCCGGCATCGCGGGCGTGCCCGGGCGTCCCCTCCGGGAGACGACGTACCCGGTCGAGCGGGGCGACGTCGTCGTGCTGCACAGCGACGGGCTCACCAACCGCTGGTCGCTCGCCGACTACCCGGGGCTCGCGACCCGCTCCCCGCTCGTGATCTCCGGTGTCCTGCACCGCGACCATGCCGTCCGCCCCGACGACTCCTGCGTGGCGGTGCTGCCCGTCACCTGGCTGGAGCAGTGACCATGCCTCTCCTCGTGACCCAGCTTCGCTCCGACGCCGACGTCCTCGCGCTCCGCCGCGCCGGGCGCGAGATCTGCCGCCAGCTCGGCATGGACACCCAGGACCAGGTGCGGGTCGCGACCGCGCTCTCGGAGATCGGCCGGGCAGCGGTCTCGACAGGGATCGCCGACGTCGTCATCGCGGTCATCCCCGGTGTCCCCCACGCGACCCTGCGCGCCGAGTTCACGCCGGACGTGCCGTTCGTGCTCGACGGCGACTCGAGCGACGGTGGTGTGCCTGCCGCCCGACGCCTCGTCAAAGGGCTCGAGATCGATCCCACGGGCGCCCGGGTCGTCCTGACCAAGCCGCTCGGGACGACCGCGCGCATCGACGAGGCCTGGCTCGCTGCGGTGCGACGCTCCACCGCCGCGGCCCACGTCGCCGACGCCCTCGACGAGCTCCGGGTGCAGAACAGCGAGCTCGTGCGAACCCTGGACGAGCTGACCCACCAGAAGGAAGAGCTGCGGCGCTTCAACGACGAGCTCGAGGAGACCAACCGGGGCGTGCTCGCGATGTACGACCAGCTCTCGTCCGAGCTCGAGGAGACCAACACGGGGGTCGTCGCGCTCTACGCCGAGCTCGACGAGCGTGGGCGCGAGCTGACCGCGGCGAACGAGGCCAAGACCCGGTTCCTGCGCAACGTGAGCCACGAGCTGCGCTCGCCCGTGAACTCGATCCTCGGGCTCACGTCGTTGCTCGTGGACTCCCACCTCGACGCGGACCAGGCCCAGCAGGTGACCTTCCTGCGCGAGAGCGCGACGACCATGCTCCAGCTCGTCGACGAGCTGCTCGACCTGGCCCGGGCGGAAGCCGGCCACGAGGACGTCGAGCCCGCCCTGGTCGACGTGCCACGCCTGCTCGACGAGCTGCACGGCACGACCCTCCCGCTGCTGCGCCCCGGCGTGACGCTGCGGACGGTCGCCACGCACCGGCTCCCTCTCGTGACGGACCGGCGCCTCGTCGCGCGCGTGCTGCGCAACCTCCTCGCGAACGCGGCCAAGTTCACCGACGAGGGCTGCATCGAGTTCACGGCGGAGACGGAGGGCGACCTGGTCCGGTTCGAGGTCCGGGACACCGGCCTCGGGATCCCCGAGGAGCAGGTGGAGTCGGTGTTCGAGGAGTTCGTCCAGGTCCCGAACCGGCTGCAGCCCTCGGTGCGCGGCACCGGGCTCGGCCTGCCCTACGCCCGACGCGCGGCGCAGGCGCTGGGCGGCACCCTCGAGGCGTCCTCGCGGCTCGGCAACGGGAGCACCTTCACCCTCCGCCTGCCCTCGCTCCCGTTCGACGAGAGGCCCCAGGACGCCCCTGCCGGGGCCTTGCCCGTCGACGCCACTCCCCCGACGGACGACCTGGGGCACGTGCTCGTCGTCGACGACGACAGGGCGTTCGCGTCCGTCCTCGTCGCCCTGCTGCAGGGCGACGCCGCGCGGGTGAGCGTCGCGCACGACGCCGCGCACGCACTCGCGCTCCTGCACGACGGCGCGGCCGACCTGGCCCTCCTGGACGTGCGTCTGCCCGGCATGGACGGCCCGACGCTCAGGGCGAGGATCCGTGACCTGCACCCGGCGACCGCGACGGTGCTCATGTCGAGCGCCACCCTGCCGCCGCGCGAGGACCTCGCCGGGGTCCTGTTCCTCCCCAAGGCGAGCATCTCCCGCGACCACCTCGTCGCGACGCTGCGGCGCGCGAAGGAGGGCCGATGAGCCCGGCCCGCACGGTGCTCGTGGTCGACGACACCGCGGCGCACCGCTACGTCATGGCGAGCTGGCTCCGCCGCGCGGGCTTCGAGGTGATCGAGGCGGCGACGGGGAGCGAGGCGCTCGTGCGGACCACGTCGCAGATCGACGCCATGGTGCTCGACGTCAACCTCCCGGACATCCCCGGCGGAGAGGTCTGCCGGCGGCTCAAGGCCGACCCGGCCACCGCCCACATCCCCGTCCTGCACGTCTCGGCGACGGCCGTCGACGCGGCCTCCCGCACCGCGGGTCTCGAGGGTGGCGCGGACGCCTACCTGCCCGAGCCGCTCGACCGCGACGAGTTCCTCGCGACCATCAGCGCCCTGTGCCGTCGGCACGACGCGCAGCGCGGGGCCGGACGGCGGGCGCGACGGCTCGAGGCGCTCGCGAACGCCCTCGTGCCCCTCCACGAGGCGCGCTCGTACGAGGCGATCGTCGACCACACGGCCCGTGGCGCGTGCGCCGTGCTGGGACGCGTCGTCGTCGCGATGGTCGTCGCCGACACGGGGGTCGTGCTGCGCTCGGTCTGCGCGGCCGAACGCTCCGCCCTGGTCCGCGGGCGCGGTACGCATCCCGTGGTCGCGCCCGGCGACGGGTTGCCCATGGTGTTCGAGCCCGACGACGTCCCGGCTCCCTGGCAGCCTCTGCTGCGGGAGGCGGGGATCGACCCGTCACGGTGGTGGACCATGTGGCTCGTCGACAGCGGCGGCGCGCTCGTCGGGGGCCTCGGGATCCAGGTCGGCGAGGGCGACGGCTCCCTCTCGGACGAGGAGAAGGGCGTCGCCGGTCGGTTCGCCGAGGCCGCGACGGTCGCGCTCTCCAACCTGCGGACGTTCGCCGAGGAGCAGCGCATCGCGCTCGCCCTGCAGCGGGCGCTCCTGCCGTCCAGCCTGCAGGTGGGCGGCGGGGTGGACGTCGCCGCGCGCTACGAGGCCTCCGACGCCCGTCTGGACGTGGGGGGAGACTTCTACGACGCGTTCGACCTGCCCGACGGCAGGGTCGCGGTGGTCATCGGCGACGTCCAGGGCCACTCGCTGCGCGCCGCGATGGTCATGGCAGAGGTGCGGCTGACCCTCCGCGCCTACCTCCGCGAGGGGCACGACGCCCAGACGGCGCTGAACCTCCTCAACGAGGCGCTGCGTCACGACCACACCGAGTACGCGACGGTCTGCGTGAGCGTGCTCGACCCACGCACCGGCGCGGTCGAGATCACCGACGCCGGCCACCTCCCGGCGCTCGTCGTGCGCACGGACGGGTCGGTGGTGGTCGCGAAGGCCGGCTCGCGACTCCTCGGTCTGCCGAACCCGGACGTGCGTCCCGCTCACCGTGACGTCCTGGGCCCCGGTGACCTGCTGGTGCTCGTGACGGACGGGCTCGTCGAGCGCCGCGGCGCCTCGCTGGCCGACGCCCTCGACCGGCTCGCCGTGATCGCCGGGGAGAACGCCGGGGTGGGCCCGACGGCGATGTGCGAGCGCCTGGTCTCGGTCTTCGACGACGCGGGTCGCGAGGACGACGTCGCCGTCGTCGCGGTCACGCGCGGCCCTGTGCCGCCCGCGACCGTCGACTGAGACCAGCGGCGCGCGAGCCCGCCCTGCGTCCGGCAGGACTACTCCACGCGGGCCGAGCGGTCCGCGCGGCGACGCGTCCTGATCCGCAGGGTCGTGCGGGACCGGAGGCGCCCGTCGGGGAGGACCACCGCGGCGTCGGCCAGGACGTCGTCGAGCCGCCCGGCGAGAGCGGGCAGGTCGGTGGCCGGGTCGACCGTGACGAGCAGGCTGAGGACGAGCTCCCGCCCCTCGTCGCGCAGGGTGGCGCTCGTCCGGTTGACCTCGGGGAGCTGACGGGCGGCGTGGGCGGTCGCGTCGGCCACGGCGCCCCGGGAGATCCGCAGGCGGGCCGTGCGGGTCGAGCCCGGCAGGTCCTGCTCGGGGACGGAGCGCGCGGGCAGGTGCGCGAGCATCCACCACAGGGCGACGACGGCGAGGACCACGGCGACCGCACCGGTGGCGTACGGCCACCACGGCTGGGCCGTGGCCTGCGCGACACCCCCCGTGTCGAGCGCGTCGGGCACGCCGTCGACGACCTGCGACAGGGTCCCGGTGGCCCACAGGACGGCGCCGACGCCGACGACGAGCAGGACGAGGCCCGCGAGGGCGAGCAGTGCGCGGTCGAGCCGGAGGACGGTCCTGTTCATGGCCGTCCCCCGTCGCTCGCGAGGACGGTCAGGGCGGGCGGCTGCTCGAGCGCCCCGAGCTGGCGGGCGACCTCGTCGCGGACGTCGTCGAGGATGTCCGGCGACCCGGTCGTGCGGACCGTGACGCGAACCGCGCGGCGCGTGACCGACGTGCTCGCGCCGAGGACTCCCGGCACGTCGCGGGCCGTGGCGTCGACCCAGCGCCCGATGTCGGCCGCCCGCAGATGGATGCCGCTCGCTGCGGACACGCGCCGTGTCGTCCGGGGGCGGGGGCGGATCGCCTGCCACAGGAACCAGAGACCGACCAGGGCGAGCACTGCTCCCACCACCCCGACCCACGCCTCGGGCCGCAGGCCGTCCAGGGACTCGAGGAGGGAGTCGAACCAGCTGGTCCCCTGCCCCCGGAGCGCGACGAACGCGGCCTGGCCGGCGAGGACAGCGACCGCCAGCAGCACGATCGCCAGGACGAACGCCCAGGAGGTCAGGACGAGCGCGGCGCGGGGTGCCCTCGCCGGGGCGGGCACGTGCCGGGTGTGCTGGTCGTCCTGGGCATGCTGTGCAGCGGGTGCGCTCATCGGACTCGCGGCTCCTTGGTCGGACCGGACGTCTCGACGTCGGACGGGTCGACGATCCGTGCCACGGTCGTCCGCACCTCGTCGACGTGCACCCCGGCGAAGGTCAGCAGCTGGTCGCTCACCGCTGCGCACACCGCCCGCGCGACGTCCGCGGCCGGGGAGGGCCACACGAGGGCGACCTCGAGCCGGACTCGTGCCCTGTCGCCGGACCGTGAGCAGGCGACGTGCGGGTAGCTGCGTCCCAGGGCCCGCCCCACGGTCCCCGCGGTCGTCGCGACGGGAGCGACCCCGGGCACGCCCAGCACCGCCGCGCGGGTCACCTTCTCGACCACCTTGTCGGCCACCCGCAGCGACCCGCGCTGCGGGGCGGGCCGCAGCGCCTGGGTCCGGGCGGCCGGCTCGCCGAGGGGCGTACCGGCGGGCGCGCCGACCGGCGTCGGGTCAGACATGGCGTCGACCGCGGAACGCGGCGGCCAGGTCGATGCGCCCCTCGATCTGGGCGGCGACGAGCCATCCGACCCCGCCGAGCACGACGGCGAGGACGAATCCCCAGAAGCCGCCGAGGATCGCGGCGAGGGCCAGCAGGATGCCGGCGAACAGGCCGGTCGTGGACACGGACATGGGCTCTCCTAGGACTGCGCCCGCTCAGCGGACGGACGGCGATGAGGCGGGGACTCGAGGTCCTCGACGTAGACGCGAACCGGCTGCCGCACCAGCGCGCGCACGGCCTCGTGGACGTCCCGCGCGACGGGCGGGATCGGGCGTGCGGTGGAGACCACGACGTGGACCTCGGTCCCGTCGGGCCGGAGCCGCACCCCGGGCACGGCGCGCCCGGGCAGGTACGTGGCGACCTCGCCGAGGACTCCCGGGTGCAGGCGGACGACTCCCGGTACCGCGAGCACCCTGGCCACGACCCGGTCGGCCAGGTCGCTGTCGCCGTCACCGTCGCCGCGCGGGTGGGGACCCGCGCCGGGCGCGGCACCCTGGGCGGGGGCTCCCGACGCCGGGGCCACCGGTCCCCCGGGCAGGTCGCCTTCGTGCGGTTCACCGTGAGCGGCGACCACGTCTCGCGGGGTCGGGACGGCCTCGTGCGAGGGGCCGCCCGCGGACGGCGGCCTCGACGGTCCCGGAGGACTCGTCATCGGACTCGCCCGCCGCCCTCCTCGTCGTCGCCCTCGCCGGACGCCCGCTCACGCTGGGCGCGCCGGTCGCTGCTCGAGTCCGTGTCGTCGCCGGGCAGGTGGACGTCGTTGACGTCGATGTTGACCTCGGTGACCTCGAGTCCCGTCATGCGTTCGATCGAGGTGATGACGCTCCGCCGGACGGCCTGGGCCAGGTCGGCGATCGAGACGCCGTAGTCGGCGACCAGGTCGAGGTCGACCGCAGCCTGGCGCTCCCCGACCTCGACGTGGACGCCAGAGGTGGTGTCGCTCCCCGTGCCGGGGATGTACTCGCGGATCGCCCCGAACGCTCGGGCAGCTCCTCCGCCGACCGCGTAGACGCCCTGGACGTTGCGGGTCGCGATGCCCGCGATCTTGGCGACGACCTGGTCGGCGATCGTCGTGCTGCCGTGGTCGGACGCCAGGGCCGAGGTTCGTTCACCTCCGGACGCCGCTGCCGGCCCGCTGTCCCGGGTGGGGGAACCTGAGGTGGATGGACCCGTGGCGGACGTGCTCTGCTCACTCATCGTCGACTCCTCGTGCTCGGCGGCCGCCGCTCTCGGGGACCGGGTGTGCGGCGTGTCGGAAGTGGGTGCCGGCGGCGAGCGGTTTCGTCACACCCTTCCGTGTGTGATCTACGTCACACTCAACGCGTCCTCACGACTGGCGAGCGCCCCGGCCGTGGATATCGTCGGAGAGGTGGACACGTCGAGGGAGGCCGACGGCGCGGGGGCGTCCGTCTCCGACGTGGCGCTCGCACGCAGGGCGGCCCTGCGCGATCCTGAGGCGTTCACCGTCCTGGTGGACCGCCACGGGCCCGCGCTCTACCGGTACGTGCGACGCATGGTCCTCGACCCGGAGGTCACCGCCGACTGCGTGCAGGACACGTTGGTCGCGGCATGGACAGGGATCCCGGACTTCCGGGGCGAGTCCACGCCCCGCACCTGGTTGTTCGGGATCGCGACCCGCCAGGCGTACCGGCACCGGACGCGCGCCGCGCGCCAGCCCGACCCCCTCCCCGAAGACCTCGTGGAGACCGTGGCACGCCCGCCCGACCAGGGGGCCGTGGACGCCGCGCTCGTCGCAGCCCTCGACATCGCCCTGCTCGATCTGCCACCGTTGCAGAGGTCGTGCTGGCTCCTGCGGGAGGTCGAAGGACTGCACTACGCCGAGATCGCCGAGATCCTCGGCACCTCGCACGACGTCGTGCGAGGGCTCCTGCACCGAGCCCGCGCCCACCTGGCTGCAGCGATGGAGGGATGGCGATGAACGACGACGCCGTCCTCGTGCGCGCGACCCAGGCTCTGCGTCGACACACCGACCACGGGTGGGTCGCCACCCGCGAGAGCGCGCTGCTGCAGGCTCTCTCCGCGTTCCGCCCGTCGGCCCCCGTCCGCGGACGCACTGCCGGTGCCACGGGCGCCGTCGACTACGTCGTGTCCGCCGACGTCCTGGTCGCGGCCCTTCGCCAGACCGTGGCCGCCGTGCCCCGGGTCGCACCGCTGACCATCACCTGCTCGACCGACGACGCCGACCAGCTCACGACCGTGACGATCGAGGCCCTCGCTGCGTTCGACGAACCCCTCCTGCGCCTCGCCGCCACGATCCGGGACGGCACGGTCGCCCGGCTGACCGAGATCCTCGGCGAGCTCGCTCCCCCGGCAGACGCCGTCGCCGTCGACGTCGCCTTCACCGACGTCACGGACGACCCCGCCGACCTCTGACGCCGCGGACCACCCGGCCGGTCCACGACGCCCGCCGTGCGGGTGGCGCGGCCCCGCGATTGACTACGGAGGTCCCCGAGCCGACAGGAACCACCTTGACCGATCCGCACGCCGCCCCCCGCTCGACCGCATCACCGACCACACCGTCCGACGTCGTCGTCCTCGATCCGTCGCGAGGCGACGCGGACCAGGCACGAGCGCTGGTCCAGGCCATCGGCCCCGTGCCCGCGATGAGCGGCGACGTCGCGGCAGCCCTGACCTGGGCATCCGACGTCGGCCGTACCGCACCGTCCCCGGGCGCCGGGCGCACGCTCGACCTGTGGGAGCTGCTCGCCTCGACCGCCGCCGCCGACGTCGGGGTCGCCCGCGTCCTCGAACCGCACCTCGACGCGCTCACGATCCTGGCGCAGGCCCCGGACGCCGTGGACCTGGCGTCGATCGGCGTCGGCGAGGGCAGCACCTGGGGGGTCTTCGCCGCCGAAGGACCAGGCGTGCGCCTCGAGGCCTGCGAGGGTGCGGATGGTTGGCGGCTCACGGGCGTCAAGCCGTGGTGCTCGCTCGCGGCGACGCTCACGCACGCGCTCGTGACCGCGTGGACGACGGACGGGCGGCGGCTGTTCGCCGTCGGGTTGCGGGCGCCAGGCGTCGAGCCGCACGACGGCCCATGGGTCGCGCGCGGGTTCCCGGAGATCGTCAGTGCGCCCGTACGGTTCGACGGCGCCGCGGCCGTCCCGGTCGGGGGCCCCGGCTGGTACCTCGACCGCCCCGGCTTCGCGTGGGGCGGCATCGGCGTCGCGGCCTGCTGGTGGGGCGGGGCCGTGGGGCTCGCCCGCGAGCTGTACGCCTCGACCGGCCGCCGCGAGCCCGACCAGCTCGTCCTGGCCCACCTCGGGGCGGTCGACGTCGCGCTCACGGGCGCCCGCACCGTGCTCGCCGAGGCGAGCCGTGCCGTCGACGGCGACGTGGACCCCGGTGTGGCCCCGGGGGTGCTCGCCCGCAGGGTGCGCGGCGTCGTCGCGCGCGCGGTCGAGGAGACCGTGCAGCGGTGCTCCCACGCCCTCGGCCCTGGTCCCATGACCACCGACGAGGCGTACGCCCGCCGACTCGCCGATCTCCAGCTCTACGTCCGCCAGCACCACGCCGAGCGCGACGACGCCTCGCTCGGCCGCGACCTCCTGGCCAGCGGGCGGTCTCCGTGGTGACGTTCGACCACCGCGACGTCGGCACGACCGAGCAGGCCTGGCGGGCAGGCGGCCTCCTCGACCGGCTGCCGCCTCTCGACCTCCCCCAGACGGTGCGTGACCTCGTCGTGCTCGCCGCGCACCCCGACGACGAGTCGTTGGGGGCCGGCGGCCTCCTGGCACGGCTCGCGCACCAGGGAGCAGCGGTCACGGTGGTCGTCGCGACCGACGGCGAGGGCTCGCACCCCGGCTCGCCGACGTTCTCCCCGGAGGCGCTCGCGCGCCTGCGACGCCGGGAGCTCCTGGATGCCGTGGACCAGGTGGCGCCCGGTGCGGCCGTGGTCTTCCTGGGTCTGCCGGACGGGGGCCTGCGCGAGCGGCGCGACGATCTGCACCGTCGCCTGTCCGGGCTCATGGCCTCGACCGGCGTCGGCGCGGGTCCGGGAGGGGACGGGGAGAGCCCGTCACCCGTCGTGCTGTGCGCGCCCTGGCGCGGCGACGGCCACCGCGACCACCGTATCGCCGGCGAGGTGGCGGCCGCCGTCGCAGGCGAACGGGGCGCGCGTCTCCTGGAGTACCCGGTCTGGTGGTGGCACTGGGCGGAGGCCGACGAACCGCGGGGCACGGAGCACATGCGGGTTCTGCCGCTCGCACCGGAGGAACGCGCCGCGAAGGTCCGAGCGCTGGCCGCGCACCGGACCCAGGTGGAACCGCTGTCGCCGGACCCGCGCGACGCGGCCACGGTCGGCCCGGAGATGCTCCGCCACGCAGACCGTGACGTCGAGGTCTTCGTCGAGGACCTCAGCCTGTCAGCAGGACCGGGACCGACGGCCGGGTCAGCCGGCTCGCGCGCGGTCACGAGCCTGCCGGCCCGGTTCTTCGACGACTTCTACCGTGGCCGCACCGATCCCTGGGGCTTCGAGTCCCGGTGGTACGAAAAGCGCAAGCGCGCCGTGACGCTCGCCGCGCTACCGCGTCGCCGCTTCCGGGCGGGCCTCGAGATCGGTTGCTCGACGGGGGTCCTGACCGCGGACCTCGCCGACCGCTGCGACCGGATGGTGGGCGTCGACGTGGCTGAGGCCGCCCTCGCGGTCGCCCGCGAGCGCCTCGGCGACCGGGCCGAGCTGCTGCGGCTCGAGACCCCTCACGAGTGGCCGGCGGACCGGTTCGACCTCGTGGTGCTCTCCGAGGTCGGGTACTACTACGGCGCGCAGGACCTGGAGGTCGCGCTCTCGCGTGCCGTGGGCTCGTTGACGCAGGACGGTGTCCTCGTCGCCTGCCACTGGCGTCACCCGGTCCCGGAGTACCCTCTGGGCGGCGACGACGTGCACGCGGCTCTTCGCGCGCGCGCCGACCTCGCCCTCCTGGTGCGGCACGTCGAGGAGGACTTCGTCCTGGAGGTCTTCTCGAGGCCGCCGGCGCTGTCGGTCGCGCGCGAGGCGGGCCTGGCATGAGCGCACCGGACCGTGTGACGCGAGTGGCTGTCGTCGTGCCCGTGAACGACGAGGAGGAGCTGCTGCCTCGCTGCCTGGGCGCGCTCGAGGGTGCCGTGGCGCGGTTGCGGGCCGAGCGGCCGGTCGTGCGGGTCGCGGTCGTGGTCGTCCTCGACGCCTGCACCGACGGGTCGGCCCGGATCGCCCGGTCGTCCCCGTTCACGGTGGTCGAGACACGGCACCGGCGGGTGGGTGCAGCCCGCGGGGAGGGTGTCCGGGCCGCGAGCGCCCTGCTCGGGCGGGGGCGTCCGGAGCGGTCGTGGATCGCGAGCACCGATGCCGACTCGGCGGTCCCGCCGCACTGGCTCCTGCACCAGGTCGCGCTCGCCGAGCGTGGCGCGGACCTCGTGGTCGGCACGGTGCGCCCAGACTTCGACGACCTCTCCCCCGCGCAGCGCGCGGCCTGGCTCGCGACGCATCCCGTGGGCCACGCGAACGGTCACGTCCACGGCGCGAACCTCGGAGTCCGCGGCGACGTCTACCGCGCGGCGGGCGGCTTCCCTGCCCTCGCCGAGCACGAGGACGTCGACCTCGTGGCGCGGGCCCGTGCCGTGGGCGCTCGCGTCGTGGCCGCCGACGAGGGCTGCGTCCTCACGTCGGGCCGTTCGGTCGGCCGCACCCCGGGTGGTTATGCACGGCACCTGCGCGAGGACCTCGTCCCTGGCGCGCAGGCGGGCTGAACGAGCACGGCCCGACGGCGCCTCCCGGGCCACCGCGTCTCGCGCGCCATGGCGTCGCGCCCGGACGGGAGGAGGCGTCCAGGACCGCGCCGGCACGGTCCCGTCGCCGGTCGCCGGTTCTGCACCGACCTGTCGTCACGTCATGAGGCGAGCAGCTACCCAGCCCCTGAAAGGGGCCCGACGCACGCGCGGGACCGCCTTCGTCCTCGGTGCCCCTGAGGCGGGTGCTCGCGGTCGACGCCGCGCGAGCCTCCACGCACATCGCTAGATTTGCTCGGTGAACACCACCTCGTCGTTGCGCGGATCGACCACGACGACCGTCGTCGGTGACGTGGTGCGCGTGCTGGCGGGCCTCGCGATCCCGGTCGGCGGTGCGCTCTACGGACCGGTGGCGGTCGCCCTGCTCTCGCTCGTCCTGCTCGGGACCGTGCTCCCTCGCGCCGTCGGCCTCCAGGGCGTGGTCGATCCGCTGGTCGGGCTCGTCCTGAGCGTCGCCGCCTGGATCGCGCTGCTCGACCTCTACGCCCGGGTCTCCTGGCTCGACCTGGTGATGCACCTGCTGGCGACGGCCGCCCTGACGGTGCTCGCCTACGCGGTCCTGGTCTTCCTGGGATGCCTGCCGACCCCCGGCCCCCTCCTCGCGGGGTCGGACGCCGGTGCCCGTGCGGCCGGCCCGACCCTGCGTCGTCCCCGGACCGGTGCCGTGGTCACCGCCACGGCCCTCGGCGTGCTGCTGGCGCTGCTCTGGGAGGTCGGCGAGTGGGCGGGGGCACGGTACGTGGACCCCTCGATCGACGTCGGATACCTCGATACGCTGGGCGATCTCGTGGCCGGTGGGATCGGGGCGTTCGTGGCCGGTCTCCTCCTGGTGAGACGCTCATGAGCGTGCGTGGCGCCACGGGCGAGCTGTCGTTGACCGTCGTCATCCCCGTGAAGGACGACGCGCGGCACCTGGAACGGTGCCTCGAGGCACTCGCTCAGCAGGTTCGCCTCCCCGACGAGGTCGTCGTGGTCGACAACGCGTCGACCGACGACAGCGCCGCCGTGGCGCGCCACGCAGGTGCCCAGGTGCTCCACGAGCCCGCTCCGGGCATCCCGGCAGCCGCCTCGACCGGCTACGACGCTGTACGGGGCGGGGTGATCGTGCGCTGCGACGCCGACACCGTCCCGCCGCCGGACTGGCTGCGGCGGGTGCACGCGGCGTTCGAGCGCGACCCTGAGCTCGTCGCGCTCACGGGTCCCGGCGCGTTCTACGACCTCCCCGCTGCCCGTGCGTGCCTCGCGCGCACGTTCTACATGGGCGGGTACTTCTGGGGCATGCGGGCCGCGATCGCGAACGTTCCCCTGTGGGGCTCGAACATGGCGCTCCGGGTCAGCGCCTGGGAGGGCGTCCGCGACCGGGTGCACCGCGACGACCCCCTGGTGCACGACGACGCAGACCTCAGCTTCGCGCTGGGGAGCACGGCGCGGGTGCGCTTCGACCGTCGGCTCGTCGTCGGGGTCTCGGGCCGGACGTTCGAGTCGCGCGCCTCGTTGAGGCGTCGCTTCCGGTGGGCCTGGCGCACGCTCGCGGTGAACTGGTCGGTCAGTCCTCCCTGGGACCGGTGGGCCGCGCGCCTCGCCTCCGGAAGACGCCCCCGTGCAGCACGTCCAACAGCTCGGAGAGAGTCGTGAACTGCTGGAAGGCGCGCTCGACCAGCCCGTCGAGCTCCGTCAGCCGCTCCGGCGAGAACCCGAGCTGCGGCCCCAGCGCACGCAGGGTCTGCCAGCCGCTCGCCTTGCCCGTGATCGCACCGCGGAGCAGCTCGACCTCGAGCAGAGCGCTCAGCGGAGACGTCGAGCGGACGCGTCCGTTGAGCTTGAGTCGTCCGACGCGCTCGGCCACGGATGCTCCGAGCACCTTGTAGGTCCGCACGGGGATCTCCAGACGCTGCAGGCACGCGATCAGCCAGTCCCGTTCCTCCTGGAGCTGGGCCACGAGCGGCGTGACGGTCGCCCCCACGACCGTCCCGTCGTAGACCGTCGCCATGCGCCGCACCCGCTGGACACCGACCGTCGCACCAGCGACGTGGTCGTTGAGGTAGATCGCAAGGAGGTGCGTGTCGAGCCCGTCCGTCATGAGCCGGCCTCCTTCTGCTCCTGCGCGGAGCGCCGCACCGTGGGATCCAGGACGACCTTGATGCAGCCGTCCGTCTTCTTCTGGAAGAGGTCGTAACCGCGCGGCGCGTCCTCGAGGGAGAGTCGGTGCGTGCGCAGGTCCAGGACGCCCAGGGGATCGCGCGGGTCCGACACCAGGGGCAGCAGGTCGTCGACCCACCGCCGGACGTTCGCCTGTCCCATGCGCAGCGTGATCTGCTTGTCGAAGAGCTCCATGAGAGGCAGCGGGTCCTTGGCCCCGCCGTACACGCCCGAGATCGACAGGGTCCCGCCGCGACGCACGAGCGAGATCGCGGTGAGCAGGGCGGCCAGCCGGTCGACGCCCACCCGCTCGTTGATCGCCCCCGCGACGGCATCCGGCAGGACGCCTGCGGCCCGCTGCGCGAGCGCCGCCCCCGGTGAGCCGTGCGCCTCCATCCCGACGGCGTCGATCACGCCGTCGGCGCCGCGGCCGCCGGTCAGCTCACGCACGGCCCCGGCGACGTCGTCCACGACCGACACGTCGACGACCTCGATGCCGTGCCGCCTCGCCATGGCCAACCGCTCGGGCACGAGGTCCAGCCCGATGACCTGCCCGGCACCCCGGTGACGTGCGACCCGGGCCGCCATCTGGCCGATCGGCCCGAGCCCTACCACCGCGACGGTCCCTCCCGGTGGCACCGCCGTGTACTCGACGGCCTGCCACGCCGTGGGCAGCACGTCCGAGAGGTACAGGTACCGCTCGTCCGGTCCGCCGTCCGGCACGACGACCGGGCCGTAGTGCGCCTGCGGCACGCGCAGGTACTCGGCCTGGCCGCCCGGGACCTGCCCGTAGAGCCTCGTGTACCCGAAGAGCGCCGCACCCTTGTCCTGGGACCGCACCTGCGTGGTCTCGCACTGCGACTGCATTCCGTGGGTGCACATCCAGCAGGTACCGCACGCGATCCCGAACGGGATCACCACACGGTCGCCCACCTTGAGCCGGGTGGCATGCGCACCGACCTCCTCGACGACGCCCATGGTCTCGTGTCCCAGGACGTCCCCGGGGTCGAGGTACATCCCCAGCACCGAGTACAGATGGAGGTCGGATCCGCAGATCGCGCTCGACGTGACCCGGACGATCGCGTCGGTCGCTTCCTGGATCCGTGGGTCGGGGACGTCCTCGACCGACACCTTCTCCCTGCCCTGCCAGGTCAGTGCTCGCATGTCCTCGTCCTCTCGCTCGCGGTCGTCGTGCGCTGGTAGCTCACCGTCGGTGCCACTGCCGGGCGGTCAGGTCCTCGGCCGGTCCCCGCCCGGGGCCTCGTCGTGCCGGCCTCCACCGTCCTCCGACGACCGCTGGGCTGCCGTCCGGATCTCCCGCCCCCGCTCGACGTCCTGCTGGAGCTTCTGCCGACGCTTCTCGCTCGCCCGCGTGTCGCGGGGCGGGAGCTGGATCGTCTCCTCGGCCGGGATGCCTCCCTGCAGCTCGCGTGCCCGCTCGAGCTCCGCGTCCAGCTCGGCACCGAAGAGCAGGGCGAGGTTCGTGATCCACAGCCACAGCAGGAACACGATGACCCCGGCCAGGGCCCCGTAGGTCGAGTCGTAGGAGGAGAACGTCGCGACGTAGAACCCGAACCCGACCGACGCGAGGATCCACACGAGGATCGCGACGACGGCGCCCACGCTCAGCCACCGGAAGCGCGGCTGCCGCACGTTGGGAGTCGAGTGGTAGAGCACCGCGACGATGAGGACGACCAGGAGCAGGACCACGGGCCACTTGGCGATGTTCCAGGCCGTGAGCGC
This sequence comes from Oerskovia sp. 140933, assembly GCF_059651515.1. Taxonomy (NCBI): domain Bacteria; kingdom Bacillati; phylum Actinomycetota; class Actinomycetes; order Micrococcales; family Cellulomonadaceae; genus Oerskovia; species Oerskovia sp. 140933. Next base: position 20,119 of record NZ_JAMXIO010000027.1, on the reverse strand, counting down.
TGCGGACCCCAGCCCGATCGCGTCCCCGATCGCGCGGGCCACGGGACCGGACAGGACCAGCGCTACGACGACCAGGACCGCCATGAGCACCACCGCTGCGGTCACGAGCAGCATCACCGGACGCAGCTTCCAGACCGGGCGGCCCTCCTCGACCTCGTAGATGCGGTTCATCGCCCGGCCGAACGCCCCGACGTACCCGGAGGCCGACCAGAGCGCGACGACCACGCCGACGACGAGCGCCAGACCGGCCTTGTCGCTCCCGCCCGCGATCTGCTCGACCAGCGGCTCGAGGGTGGTCATCGCGTCGGCGGGCACGACCGAGGCCGCGATGTCCAGCACCTGGTCGACGATCTTCTCGCTGTCCCCCACCAGACCGAGCAGCGACAGGACCGCCAGGAGGGCCGGTGCGGAGGCCAGCACCGCGTAGTAGGTCAGGCCGGCGGCCAGGTCGAGGCACTGGTCTCGCGAGAACTGCCGGGCCGTCGTGAGCGCGGCGTGCTTCCACGACCGGCCCCGAAGGTCCGTCGGGGAGTCCGGCTTGCGCGGGTCGTCGGGTGCCGGCTCGGGGCGCTGGCTGCGGGGGGACGTGTCCATGGGGATCCTCCTCGCGGTCGGCCCGACCCTGCCGGTCCGCGATGGTGACAGACGAAGGACGTGAGCCCTTCGCGCATCGGTCACCGGGAGGACAGGTCGAGCGGCGCGGTGCACCTGGGCTCCCGGTCGGCCACTTCCTGACCTCCTTCGAACCTAGGCGGCAGTGCACCGCACTCGCCACCGGAGCGGCCGGCGCGCACCCCACGGGTCGCGCCCGGCCCGGTCGCCCCAGGCCACCCGAGGCAGGCGGACGTGACGTACCCCTCAGAGGACCTGCCCAGCGAGAGAAGTCCGCGAGCCGCAGGTACGGTCGGCGAGTCAGGCGGCAGCCTCACGCTTCCTTCCCCCCAAGGAGACGCCCCGTCATGTCGATCGACGACCGCACCCCCGCACCGCACCGCACCGCCACGGCCCGCACGACCGGCCGGGCCTCCACCGTCTCCCCCGCTGCCTCCCCGGAACGCTCTGAAGGCTCCCGTGGCACCGGCCAGTGGCGCCACGACCTGACGAGCGAACGCTGGTGGTGGTCCGTCGAGACCTTCCGCATCCACGGGTTCGAGCCGCACGAGGTCGTGCCCACCACGAACCTCGTCCTGGCGCACAAGCACCCCCAGGACCGTGAGCGCGTCCGCCGGCTCCTGGAGTCGGCCACGGTGTCCGGCCGCCCGTTCCACAGCACGCACCGCATCATGGACGCGCGCGGGGAGGAGCGGGTCGTCGTGATGGTCGGGCAGGGGCGGCGCGACCCGCAGTCGGGCGAGGTCGTCGAGCTCATGGGTTACGTCGTCGACGCGACCGCGCCGGTCGCCGAGCGCGCAGCCGGCCTCGCGGACGGCCACCTCCGGGCGGCCTTCGCCCACCGGGGCGCGATCGACCAGGCCAAGGGGATCGTGTCGGCGACCCACGGTGTGACGATCGACGAGGCGTTCGCTCTCCTGCGCAGCACCTCGAACACCCACAACGTGCCGGTCCGTACCCTTGCCGCCCATCTCGTTCGGCTCGGCGACGACCGCCCCGCGGACGAGCGGCGGACCCTCGTCGACGAGTACCTCCACGACCCCGGGCGCGCGACGGGCGAGGTGTCCGCCGTGCACGGCTGACCGGAGCCGTCCGTCGCGCCAGGCCGGGCCGAGGTCACGGCACGGGCAGGTCCGGGACCTCGAGGCTCGCGTCGGCGTACGGCGCGAGCAGCAGCGTCGCGGTCGCCCACCCCCGGGTCAGGAGCCCGGTGTCCGAGTCCGGCTCGGAGTGCCGCTCGGTGCCGGAGTACTGCAGCGTCAGGTTCCGGTCGTCGTCCTCGTGGATGCGCGCCTGCACCAGGCCGAACGTCGCGAGCGGCGCCTGGCGCAGCCCCTTGAGCCGGTCGGGCTCGCAGTCGGGCACGTTGACGTTCAGGACCCGTCGGCCCATCGGGGTGCGCCCCACCCACTCGACGACGTGGTCCGTGACGAGGCGCGCGGTCTCCCAGTGCCTCGGCTCGGCCGCGTCCATGGAGACGGCGATCGACGCGATGCCGTGGGTCGTCGCGGACAGCGCGGCCCCCACCGTCCCGGAGTGCAGGATCGCGTTGCCCGTGTTCGCCCCCTTGTTCACCCCGGACAGGACCAGGTCGGGCTTGCCGCCGAACCCGCCGTAGGCCGCGACGAAGGCGATGAGCGCGGGGGCGGCCCGGACCGCGAGCGACGTTACGCCGTCGGGCAGTCCCGGAGCCTGTCGCGGCTCGACCGCGAGCCGACCGTCCTGCTCGGCCCCCAGGAGCGACGCGCTCGCGCCCGAGGACTCCCGTGCGGGCGCGGCGACGACGACCTCGTACCCCGCGTCGAGCGCGGCGCCGGCGAGCACCGCCAGGCCCGGGGAGTCGATCCCGTCGTCGTTGGTGATGAGTGCACGCATGATGGCTGGCCTCCTGTGCCGGTCGATCCGTCAGTCGGTCTCGCGCACCGTGACGCGGTGCGCGAACCGTTCGATCTGGTCGCGGTGGCCCGTGCCCAGGCCGCGCCGGGTCACGTTGAGGGCCCCCGCGGCGGCCCCGAGCCGGACGGCGTCGGGCAGGTCCAGGCCCCGGGCGAGCCCGACGGCGATCCCCGCCGTCATCGAGTCGCCCGCCCCGCGATGGTCCACGGTCGTGACGGACGGGCTCTGCACCGTGTAGCTGTGCTCGCGCGTGATCAGCAGCGAGGGCGCCTCGGCACGCGAGACGATCACGGCGCGCGGGCCGGCGGCGAGCATCTCGTCGACCGCGGCACGCAGCGCCTTCTCGCTGTCGTCGGACGAGAAGCCTCCTTCGACCATCTCCTCGTGGCTGATCTTCAGCACGGCGCCGGGCTCCTGCGCGACCGCGCGCGCCTGCGCGCCCGACAGGTCCGCGACGACCTGACGTTCGGACGCGTGCAGGTCACGGGTGAGGCGGCCGAAGAAGTCCGGCAGGACGCCCACCGCGGTGCTCGAGCCGGTGAGGATGGTGACCGCGGCGTCGAGGGCCGAGACCAGCACGGTGCCGTAGAGGTCGTCCACCTCGTGCCGGTTCAGGGGGAACGGGTCCATCGCGACCACCTCGGTGCGCTCGCCGCTGCGCCGGTCGTGGACGTAGGCGCCGTTGGCTCCCGTCGACGTCACTCGCAGGTCGAGGTGCTCGGCGCGCGCCAGGTGCGCGGCGACCGTCCCCGTCTCGCCGCCGAACGGGCCGCACACGATCGCGTGCGCTCCCAGGGAGTACGCCATGCGCGCGAGCCACAGCCCCTGCCCTCCCGGGTGCACGTGCACCTCGGGCGACGTCTCGTGCGGCCCGGCGGGCTCGATCTCGATCGCCAGGAGCGGGGTGAGCGCGAGCACGCACACGGTCGGGTCGTGGGACTCTTCGTCGGCCATCGGTCGAGCCTAGGACGGGCCGTCCGGGGCCACCCGTCGAGGGGCACGGTCGCCCTGTGGGGCCCGTCACACCCACCGCAGCCTGCCGTGGGGCTCCCCGGGAGACGCGTCGGTCGCGGCCGGCGAGCCGCACGGGGTGGTAGGAAGGACGCCACGACCGCGCGCACCCGCTCGGGGCAGGGCCGACCACGAGGAGATCCATGGCGTACTTCCGTCGCACCGGCGCGACGACGTTCGACCCGACCGAGCACGTCGGAGGCGCCTGGCGCACCGACGAGCAGCACGTCGCGCCGTCGCTGGGCCTGCTCGCCCACGTCGTCGAGACGGACCGCGCCGCCCGGGGGCGCGACGACCTCGCACCGACCCGGCTGTCCTACGACATCTGGGGCCCCTACCCCCTCCTCGCGCTGGACGCCCGGGTCCGGGTGCTGCGCCCGGGCCGCACCGTCGAGCTGGTCGAGGCCGAGCTGCTGTGCGACGGCCGCTGCGTGATCACCCTGCGGGCCTGGCTCACCCGGACCTCCGACACCGCCTCGCTCGCCGGAGGCGCTCCCGGACCGCTCGCCGGACCGGGGGCGACGCCGCCCTGGGACCCGGCGACCGTGTGGCCCGGAGGATTCATCGAGTCCATCGAGGTCCGCCGCAGCCTGGTCGAACCCGGCCGCGCCACGGTCTGGGTCCGCACCGACCACGGTCTCGTCGAGGGAGAGGACGTCGGTGCGCTCGCCCGCGCGGCCGGCCTGCTGGACGCCGCGAACGGCATGTCGGTCCGCGCGCACCCCCGTGAGGTCGCGTTCCCGAACGTCGACCTCACGGCGCACCTGCACCGTGCGCCGGGCGGTGGCTGGCTCGGTCTCGACACGACCGTCACGTTCGGCCCCACCGGGGCGGGCCTGACCCGGAGCACCCTCCACGACGAGCAGGGATCGATCGGCGCCCTCGCGCAGTCCCTCGTCGTCCGCCCCGCATGAGGCGGAACGGGGCGCACGCGTGAGCTGCGACGGTGCGCGACCGGACCGGCCGACGCGCGATACTCGGGGCATGCCCGACGCAGAGCTGGTCGGCGGCCCCGAGCACCGCGAGATCGTGGTCGTCGACCCCGACCCGGCGTGGCCCGCGATGTTCGAGGCCGAGCGCGAGCGCGTGCGGGCCGCCCTGGGGCCGCGGGCCAGGCGCGTCGACCACGTCGGCTCGACGTCGGTGCCGGGCCTGGCGGCGAAGCCGGTCATCGACGTCGACCTGAGCGTCGACGACGTCGAGGACGAGGACTCCTACCTCCCCGCGCTCCTTGCCGCGGGCTACGAGCTGCGGGTCCGGCAGCCCGGCCACCGCATGGTCCGGACCCCGTCGCTCGACGTCCAGGTCCACGTCTGCTCGGTCGGGAGCGACTGGGAACGACGGCACCTGCTCTTCCGCGACCGGCTCCGGCACGACGACGCCGATCGCGAGGCGTACGGGACGCTCAAGCGACGGCTCGCGTCGCGGACGTGGCCGGACGTGAACGCCTACGCCGACGCCAAGAGCGGGCTGATCGCCCGGATCACCGCGCAGGCCGAGGCGTGGGCCGCCGCGACCGGATGGTGCGTGGAGGACGCCTGACAGCGCGAAGGACCCCCGGCGCCCGGCCCTCGCGGCCCGGACGGACCCGGAGGTCCTTCACGCTCCCGCCCGTCGCCGAGCAGGGGCAGGTGCGTCTCAGAGGCGACGCTCGCGGCGGAACAGCGCCCGCGCCCAGACGTAGCCCGCGACGCCGATCACGACGCACCAGGCCACGGCCTGCACGACCGTGGACCCGTCGAGCCCGGCCCCTCCCCCGAGCAGCCCGCGCACGGTGTCGATGACGGGCGTGAACGGCTGGTGCTCGGCGAACCAGCGCACGGCGGTCGGCATGGTCTCGACGGGCACGAACCCGCTGCCGAGGAACGGCAGGAGCAGCAGGATCATGGGGGTGTTGCTCGCGGTCTCGACGCTGCGCGCGTTGAGCCCCATGGCGACGCACAGCCAGTTCAGGCAGATCCCGAGCAGGACGAGCAGGCCGGCCAGCGCGAGCCAGTCGAGAGCGTCCGCCCCGGGACGGTAGCCCATGGCGATCGCGGCGCCCAGCACGAGGACCACCGCGATCATGGCCTGCACGGCGAACCCGAGGACGTGCCCCGAGAGGATGGACCCCGGCGAGATCGCCATGGTCTTGAACCGCGACATGATCCCGCTCGCGGCGTCCATCGCGGCGCTCACCGCGACCGACGTCGCTCCCCCGACGACCGTGATGACCAGGAGCGTCGGGGTGATGTAGTCCAGGTAGGCGGCTCGCCCGTCGGCACCGGGGGTGATCCCGGGGGCCACGCCGGCGCCGAAGGCACCGCCGAAGACGTAGACGAACAGCAGCAGCATGACCATCGGTCCGCCGACGAGGAAGACCGTCAGGCCCGGGTAGCGCACCGCGCGCAGCAGGCTGCGGCGCAGCATGGTCAGGACGTCGGCGACAGGACGGGGCCGTGCCGTGGTGGTGGGGGCGGTGGTGGCGATGGTGGTCATCGGACGTTCTCCTTGTCCTGTGTCGGACCGGCGGGGGCGGCGTCGGTGCCGGCCTCGTCGTCGGTGGGCGGCTCGGTGAGGGCCAGGAAGACCTCGTCGAGCGAGCCCGCGTCGTGCACGGACTTGAGCTCGGCAGGCGTGCCCTCGGCGACGATGCGCCCGTCGTGGAGGACGGCGACCGAGTCGGCGAGCCGGTCGGCCTCCTCGAGGTACTGGGTGGTGAGCAGGATCGTGGTGCCGCGCTCGACGAGCGCACGCACCTCGTCCCACAGGGTGCGGCGGCTCCGCGGGTCGAGGCCCGTCGTCGGCTCGTCGAGGAACACGACCGACGGCGTGCCGACGAGCGTCATCGCGAGGTCGAGCTTGCGCTTCATGCCGCCCGAGTAGGTCGCGACGGGCTTGCCCGCGGCCTCGGCCAGCCCGAACTGCTCGAGCAGCTCGGTCGCCCGACGACGGCCGGCTGCCTTGCCGAGGTGGTTGAGGTCGGCCATGAGCCGCAGGTTCTCGGTGCCCGTGAGCAGCTCGTCGACCGCGGTGATCTGCCCCGTGACGCCGATCGACGCTCGGACGGCGTCCGGTGCGCGGGCGACGTCGTGGCCTGCGACGCGGACCGTGCCGGCGTCGGCGGCGAGCAGGGTCGACAGGACCCCGACGGTCGTCGTCTTGCCCGAGCCGTTGGGGCCGAGCAGCGCGGTGATCGTCCCTGCGGGGACGACGAGGTCGACCCCGTCGAGCACGAGCTGCGTGCCGGACTTCGAGCGGTAGGACTTGCGCAGGCCGGCGACCTCGATCGCAGGTCCGCGGACTGAGGTGGTCATGAGCTTCTCCTTCGACGGTGATGGACGAACGGGTGGGGCGAGCGGCGTCGGGCGGGGCGCGAGACGTCGGTGGGACCGTCCTTGCCGGGCTGCCTGGTGCAGGACCGGCTCGGTCAGGCGTGCGGGCGGCGAACGACGACGTCGCCGTAGCTGGTGCTGGCGCGCACCTCGACCGTCAGGTCGCTCTCGTCGGGGCCCGCGGCGTCCTCCAGGAGGTTGCGGACCTCGCCGTGCTGCGAGCCTGCGTCGAGCCACGCGGCGGTTCCCTCGGGGACACCGACCTCGATCGAGCCGTAGGAGCTGGCGAGCGTCAGGCTCCCGCTGGCGGCCTGCTCGACCCGGATGTTGCCGTGCGCGCACCGGACGACGGTCTCGCCCAGCGACCGGCCGATCGAGATCTCGCCGTGCGCACCGTTGACCTGCAGCCTCGTGGAGGTCCGTCCGATCTCGGTCGTGCCGTTGGGGACCTTGACGACCGCGTCGCCGTCGACCTCGCGGATGCGCAGGCCGCCGGCGGAGACCACGGCGCTGGTCGGGCCTGCGGCGCGGCCGACCGTGAGGGAGCCGGCCGAGACCTTGATGTCGAGCCGGTCGACGTCGTCGAGACGGGCGTTGCCGCCGTTGAGGTTCAGGTCGACCGACCCGAGCCTGCCCTCGGCGTACAGGGACCCGGCCTTGCCGCGCAGGTCCGACCCGGCGGGGAGCTCGATGGTGACCTTCGCGCCGCCGGAGGCGAACGGCAGGACGTACTGCTTCCAGGAGTTGGGGTAGACGATCGTGATCGCGTCGCCGTCGCGCTCGACGCGCGTCTCCTCGGCGGCCTTGACCGAGCCGGACTTGCCGGGGTCGGCCGGCAGGACGGTCACGACGACGTCGTCCCGGTCCCCGGCGACGACGTACAGGTTGCCGAAGGGGACGTCGACGAGGACCGGGACGGGGGTGGGGGCGGCGAAAGTGGGCATGACGGATCCTCCGGAGGGGTGAGCGTGTCCGCCCCGTGGTGGCGGGGCGCGGGGAAGTGGTGGTGTCAGGCGGTGCGTCAGCGCACCCAGCCGGTCACGCGACCGTTCGCGCTGGGGGTCCGGGCGGTGGTGCGGGTCGTGCTGCGGGACGGGGCGGCGGGGGCGAGCGCGGCGGCCACCGCGCGCACGAGCCAGGTGTTGACGGACACGCCCTCGCGGGCGGCCGCTTCCTCGACCTGGGCCTTGAGCTGGTCGGGCAGGCGGAGCGTCGTGCGGGACGTGCTGACGTCGTCGGGGTCGAGGGCCGCGGGGCGGGCGGGTTCGACGATGGCGGGAGCGGCGTCCTCGAAGGCCGAGGCGGGCGCGGGCGTCACGACGAACTCGGGGTCACGTCCTCGGAGCCGGACGTCGACCGCGCCCGGTGCGAGCTCGGCCGTGATCTCGGTGGCCGCGGTCGACAGGGCCTCGAGCAGGACGAGCCGGACCGCGGCGTCGAGCGGTGCCGAGAGCCGGTCGGCGAGCTCTCGCGCCTCGTCCCCGCCTGTGGCGGCTGCGGTGGCGAGCTGGTGCTGCAGCTCGTCGACGTATCTCGTGAGTTCCATGACGCCACTATGACACCACTCGTGGTGTCATAGCAAGAGGTTTGGTGTCAGTTCTTTGACGACGTGGTGTCACGGTGTTGCCGGCAGGCGACGACGGGGGTCAGATTCCTAGGAAATACCCCCTCACGTGGAAGGCGTCGTCGGTGCCGAGTCCGTGCAAGCACCATGCCCGCCTGGCCCGCGTGCCAGCTCCGGGTTGCCGGGCGCGGGGCCTGGCCTCGCCCTATCGTGGAGACGTGATCGAGGAGCCGAGGGCGGCGCCGGCGACCGCGGAGCTCGACCGGCTGCTCCTCGACGCCAAGCTCGCAGCGCCCCGGTCCGGCGCGCCGGTCGTGAGCCGTGCCCACCTGATCGACGCGGCGCGCGCGAGCGGTCGGCGGGTCGTCGGGATCACGGCTCCCCCGGGCTACGGCAAGACCACGCTGCTCGCCGAGTGGGCCGAGCGCGACCCTCGCCCCGTCGTCTGGATCACGCTCGACCGGTTCGACGACGACCCGCCCGTCCTCCTGTCGGTGCTGACCGAGGCCCTCGCCCGCCAGGGTCTCGGCGGACCGGACCTCGACGGACGGACGACAGCCCCGCACCCGTCGCTGCTCGGACGGGCCGCCCCGCGCCTGGCCTCGGTCCTGAGGGCCGCCCCGACCCCGTTCGTGCTGGTGCTCGACGACCTGCACGAGCTGCGGTCCCCCGCGTGCCACGACGTGCTCGGGGTCGTGGTCGCCGGGATCCCCGACGGGTCGCAGCTCGTCGCCGCGAGCCGCGACGCGCAGCCCCACCTCGCGAGGCTGCGCGCCGCGGACGAGACCGTCGAGCTCGGGGCGCTCGACCTCGCCCTCGACGTCGAGGGCACCGCGCACGTGTTCGCCGCCACCGACGTGCCCATCGCCCCGGCCGTCGCGGCAGCCGTCACGGCCCGGACCGAGGGGTGGCCCGTCGGGGTGCACCTCGCGGCCCTGGTCGCCCGCGACGAAGGGGCCGACGCCGCGTCCCTCACGGGCACCGACCCCTGCGTCGCGGACTACCTGCAGCGCGAGGCGCTCCGTCGGCTCCCCGACGAGACCCGGCGGTTCCTGCGCCGCACCGCGGTCCTCGACGACCTCACGGCTCCCCTGTGCGACGCGGTGCTGGGCGAGACCTCCTCGCTGCGGCACCTGCGCGACCTCGAGTCCGCGCACCTGTTCCTCGTCCCGCTGGACCGGCACCGCCGCTGGTTCCGCTATCACGCCCTGTTCCGCGAGCTCCTGCTCGACGAGCTCCTGACCACCGAGCCGGACCTCGCCGACACCCTGCGCGGCCGGGCCGCCGACTGGTACGAGGCCCACGGGGCACCGGCCCGCGCCGTGGAGCAGCTCCTCGCGACGGGCGGACGCGACCGAGCCGCCCGGCTCGTGGCCCGCGTCGTGGTGCCCCTCGTCCAGGCCGGGCAGATCTCGACCGTCGACCGCTGGCTCGGCCTCCTGGGCGACGGCACGATCCGCAGCCACCCGCCCCTCGCGGTGCTCGCCGGGTACGTCGCGGTCTACGAGGGGCACGCCGCGGCCGCCGAGCGCTGGGGGGCGGTCGCGGACGCGGCGTCGTCCGAGAGCGGGCCCACCGAGGGCGCGGCCGCGTTCGCCCCGGCCCGTGCAGCGTTCCGGGCCCTGCGCTGCCCGGACGGTCCGCAGCGGATGCTCGACGACGCCCGTCTGGCCCTCGACTCCGAGCCTGGGTGGGGACCGTGGCGCGGCACGGCCCTCGTGCTGAGCGGGGACGCGCACCGCCTGGCCGGCGACGACGTGTCGGCCGCCCGCGACCTCGAGCTCTGCGTCGAGGCCGCGGACGCCCTGCAGGACGCGGACACCCTGGTGCACGCGCAGGCGCAGCTCGCGGACCTCGACATGGACCACGGCCGGTGGGACAGCGCCGAGCAGCGCGTCCGGCAGGCGCTCGCGACGATCGAGGCCCACCGCACGGAGGACTACCCGACGAGCGCCCTGGGGTACGCCGCGGCCGCCCGTCTGGCCCTCCACACCCACGACCACGCACGGACCGTCGACCTCCTCACGCGGGGGATGCGCGCCAGGACGTTCAGCACGTACGCGTTCCCGACGCTCGCGGTGCGCGTGCGCCTCCGGCTCGCGCGCACGAGCTGGGCCACGGCCGACGTCGCAGCCGTCCGCCACCTCCTGCGAGAGATCGACGACGTCCTGCTGCGCCGTCCGGCGCTCGGCGTGCTGGTCGACGAGGTCGCGGACCTGCGCAAGTCCTTCGACGCGGCCGGGCACGCGACCGCGTCGACCAGCCCCGGCCCGCCCCTGACCCCGGCAGAGCTGCGGCTCCTGCCCTACCTCCAGACGCACCTGACGATCCGGGAGATCGGCGAGCGGCTCTTCGTGTCGCGCAACACCGCCAGCTCGGAGATCGGTTCGATCTACCGCAAGCTCGGCGTCTCGAGCCGGAGCGCGGCCGTGGAGCGCGCCGTCGACAGAGGACTGCTGGGCTCGTGACCCCTCACCCGGGCTCGCGTGCGTCGAACGGGTCGTAACCCAGGGCGAGGGCGAGCTTGGGTGCCGCGGCGACCACGGCCGGCAGCCCGACGATCGGGATGGTCGCCGCGAGGACGTCGACGATCTCCGCGGTCGTCGCCCCCGCCGTCACGGCCTCGTCGACCTCGCTGCCGTAGGTCGGCTCGGCCCCGCCCACGGCGACGAGAGCAGCGAGCCGGATCAGGGCGACGGTCCGGGGCTCGAGCACGGTCGACTCGAGCTCCAGGTCCTCCTCGAGCCGGGAGTCGTTGATCGCGAAGCGTCGAAGTCGGTCGGTGTAGTCCACGGTCTGGCCATCCTGTCGCCCGGGTCACGTCCTCCCATTGCCGCACGCGGCCCGACCACCCACATCACGCCGATCACATGATCCGTGTCCGCCCCGGTCGTCGCCGGGCGTCCTGCGACGACCGGGGCCTCCGGCCGGACGAGGACGCGCCGGCCCGGCGGCCCCGGGTTCATGCGGTCTGCATGACGACGCCGACGCGCGGTTCGTCGGATGCTGGCAGGAGCGCGGGACGACACGTGCGCCCTCCCTCCGCCGGCTCCGGACGTCCGGGCGGCGGGGAGGGGCCCCGGAGGAGAGGACCGAGACCCATGACCCAGGACCCGAACGACGCCCAGGACACCGGCCCCATCGACTACCTCGTCGTGGAGTTCACGTCCGACGCGATGACGGGAGAGGCCTTCCCCCTGCTCGTCGACCTCGTCGACCGCGGGATCGTCCGCGTCCTCGACCTGCTCGTGCTGCGCAAGGAGGACGACGGGACCGTGACGGGCCTCGAGCTCGACGAGCTCGCCGACGGCTCGACGGGGCTCGAGATCTTCTCGGGAGCCCAGTCGGGACTCCTGGGGCACGAGGACCTCGCCGAGGCCGCGGAGGCCGTCGAGCCGGGCAGGACGGCCGCCGTGCTCGTGTACGAGAACGTCTGGGCGGCACCGTTCGCCTCGGCCCTGCGGCGTGGCGGTGCCCAGCTCGTCGCGAGCGGGCGGATCCCGGTGCAGGCGGTCCTCGCAGCGCTCGACGCCGCCGAGACGACCAGCTGACGACCCGTCCGACCGAGAGGAAGCACCATGGGACTCATCCGAGGAGTCGCACGCACCGCCGTCGTCGCCGGCACGGCGACCGCCGTCTCCAACCGCGTCTCCCGCCGGCAGGCCGGACGCTGGGCCGCCCAGGAGGAGCCGCCGCCCCAGCAGGCGCCCCAGCCGACGTACGCGGCACCGCCCCCGGCGCCCGCACCGGCCCCGACCGGCATGGACGCCAAGATCGCCCAGCTCACGCAGCTCGGCACGCTGCGCGACCAGGGAGTGCTGAGCCCTGCCGAGTTCGAGGCGCAGAAGGCTCAGATCCTCGCCGGTTGACCGGCCCCACCTGAGGAGGAGTTCGCATGGACAGCTTCATGGACTGGTTCTGGCTGATGGTCTGGTGGTTCTTCTTCTTCATGTACCTGATGATCCTGTTCCGGATCCTCGCCGACCTCTTCCGCGACCACGAGCTGAGCGGCTGGTGGAAGGCGCTGTGGATCGTCGCCCTCGTCGTCTTCCCGTTCGTGTCCGCGCTGGTCTACGTCATCGCCCGGGGCCGTGGGATGGCCGAGCGCCAGATGCAGGACATGTCCCAGGCCAAGGCGCAGACCGACGCCTACATCAGGGACGTCTCCGGCTCGCAGTCCTCGGCAGCGACCCAGATCGCCGATGCCAAGGCCCTGCTCGACTCCGGGGTGATCGACCAGGACGAGTTCGCGACGCTCAAGGCGAAGGCCCTGGCCTGAGCGCCCGGACCTGCCGGTCCCTGGCGACCGGCAGGTCCGGGGCGTCGGCGCGACGCCTCAGTCCTCGCCGTAGAACACCCGCTCCATGACGGCCCGCGCGCGCCGCGCGGTGCGCAGGTAGCGTTCCTCGAGCTGGGCCCCCGACTCCTCGTCCCCGATCACCCGGGCGAGGCCGGTCAGCGCCCGGATCTCGTGGGGCAGCACGTCGGCCGACGGGCCGCCGGTGCGCCCCGACCAGAGCACGAGCGCGCTGCGCAACCACGACGCGAGGTGCCACGACTCCCCCAGGGTCGCTGCGTCGTCGGGCGTCACCAGGCCCGCGTCCGCGGCGGCCTCCAGGGCGTTGATCGTCGAGGTCGTGCGCAGGCCCGCGACCTCGTGCGCGTGCTGGAGCTGGAGGAGCTGGACGGTCCACTCGACGTCGGAGACCCCGCCCCGGCCGAGCTTGAGGTGCCGCGACGGGTCGACGCCGCGCGGCAGCCGCTCCGACTCGACGCGCGCCTTGATGCGTCGCACCTCGCGCACGGCCGCCGGGTCGAGCCCGCCCGACGGGTAGCGCAACGGGTCGACCAGGGCCACGAACCGTTCGCCCAGCCCAGGGTCCCCCGCAGCCGGACGGGCCCGCAGCAGCGCCTGGGACTCCCACACGGCGGACCAGCGGTCGTAGTACTCGGCGTACGACGCGAACGAGCGCACGAGCGGGCCGCTGCGTCCCTCGGGGCGCAGGTCGGCGTCGACGGGCAGCCCGGGCTCGGGCCCCATGTCGCCCAGCAGCGAGCGCAGCCGGGTCGCGACGACGAGCGCGAACGCCTGGGCCTCGCGGTCGCTCGCGCCCTCCGTGGGCTCGTGCACGAACATGACGTCCGCGTCCGAGCCGTAGCCCATCTCCCGCCCGCCGAGGCGCCCCATCGCGATGATCGCGCACCGGGCCGGGTCCTCGTCGGGGCCCGCGACGCCCAGCTCCTGGCGCGCGACGAACTGCGCCACGCGCAGCCCACCCACGAGCGTCACGTCGGCCGCGTCCGAGATGGCCCGCGCGGCGTCGACAGGGCTCACGACCCGCAGGATCTCCGCAGCCCCCGTGCGGGCGAGCTCGCGGCGGCGCACGGCCCGCAGCGCGGTCGCCGCAGGGACCGCGACCTCGGCGCGCGTCAGGATCGCGTCGGCCTCCTTCGTGAGGCGTCCGGCCCCGCGCGGCAGCAGGTCCGCGTCGTCGGCGAGCCAGGCCACGGACTCGGGCGAGCGCGAGAGCGCGTCGGCCATGTACCGCGAGCTCGAGAGCAGCGTCGCGAGACGGTACGCGGCCGACCCCGAGTCCCGCAGCAGCTTGAGGTACCAGTGCGTCGAGCCGAGCTCCTCGGACAGCTTGCGGAAGTTCAGCAGCCCCGCGTCCGGGTCGGCGCCCTCGGCGAACCACCCGAGCATCACGGGCAGGAGCTGGCGCTGGATCGCGGCCCGCCGGCTCACCCCTTCGGTGAGCGCGACGACGTGGCGCAGCGCGCCCGCGGGGTCGCGGTAGCCGATCGCCTGGAAGCGCGCCTTGGCGGCCTCCGGGGCCAGGCTCGCCTCCTCGGCGGAGAGCTGGGCGGTGGCCGGCAGCAGCGGCCGGTAGAAGAGCTCCTCGTGCAGCGCACGCACCTCGCGGCGCGTCGCACGCCAGCGCTCGAGCAGGCCGTCGGCGCCCTCGGCGCGCATGCCCACCGACCGGGCCAGACGGCGCAGGTCGTCCTCGCCCGTCGGCATCAGGTGGGTGCGGCGCAGCCGGAAGAGCTGGATGCGGTGCTCGAGCGAGCGCAGGAACCGGTAGCAGACCGCGAGACGCGCCGCGTGCTCGCGCCCCACGTACCCGCCCGCCGCCAGGGCCGCGAGCGCCGTGAGCGTGCTGGGGCTGCGGATCGTGTCGTCGGCGCGCCCGTGCACGAGCTGCAGGAGCTGGACCGTGAACTCGACGTCGCGCAACCCGCCCTTGCCGAGCTTGAGCTGGCGGTCGGCCTCCGCGGCGGGCACGTGGTCCTCGACGCGGCGGCGCATCGCCTGGGAGTCCTCGACGAAGTTCTCGCGCGTCACGGCCGACCACACGAACGGGTTGATCGCGTCGTGGTAGGCCGCGCCGAGCTCGTGGTCGCCCGCGACCAGGCGCGCCTTGAGCAGCGCCTGGAACTCCCACGTCTTGGCCCAGCGCTCGTAGTACGCGACGTGGCTCGCGAGCGTGCGCACGAGCGGTCCGTTCCTGCCCTCGGGGCGCAGCGCGGCGTCGACGGGCCACAGCGGCGGCTCCGACGACGTCCCCTGGCACGCGCGCGCGAGGCCCGTCGCGAGGCGCGCGCCGACGGTCGTCGCGTACTCCTCGTCGAAGCCCTCGGCGGGCTCGGCCACGTAGACCACGTCGACGTCCGAGACGTAGTTCAGCTCGCGCCCCCCGCACTTGCCCATGCCGATGACCGCGAGCCGGACCCCCGCCCCGTGGTCGTCGAGCTCGCAGCGCGCGATCGCGAGCGCGGCCTCGAGCGCCGCTGCCGCGAGGTCCGCGAGCGCCGCCGCGACGGCAGGCATCCGTGTGAGCGGCTCGGTCGACGTGAGGTCGGTCGCGGCGATCCGCAGCAGCCGGGCACGGTAGGCGCGCCGCATGGCGTCCGTCGCGGCCGGCGCGGGCAGGGCCGCGACGGGCTGGTGGGCGTCGGGGTCGGCCTCGACGGCGCGCAGCAGCTCGGCCCGGACGGCCCCCGCGTCGACGCCCGTGCCCGCCGTGGGGTCCGCGACGACGGCCAGCAGGTCCGGGTGGGACACCAGCTCGTCGCCGAGCGCGACCGAGGCGCCGAGCACCGCGAGCAGGCGGTCCCGACCCGACGGGACCGACGGGTCGGCAGGCTCGGTCGCGTCCCCGGTCCCCGGGGCGCTCGTGAGCACCTCGCGGAACGCCCGGCACAGGCCCTCGTCCCCGCCGACCGCGGTCGAGAGCCGCGCGAGCTGGAGCAGCGCCAGGTCCGGGTCGGCGGTCGCGCCGAGCGCGACCAGCACGTCCTCGGGCAGGGGGCCCACGACGGCCCCGAGGTCCTTGTCGTCGAGCAGCGACGCCGAGCGGGTGACGTCGGTGAACCCGAGCCTGCGCAGTCGCGAGGTCACCGTGGGGCGGCGCGAACCGCCCGGCGAGCCGACGCTGCCCGGGCGCGCGACGCCGTCGGGCCCCGCGGTCACGACGACCACCGGGACCCGACGGACCGGGGCGAGTGCCTCACAGGACCTGGAGGAACCGCTTCAGCTCGAACGGCGTGACCTGCGAGCGGTACGCGTCCCACTCCTGCCGCTTGTTGCGCAGCACGAAGTCGAACACGTGCTCGCCCAGGGTCTCGGCGACGAGCTCGGACGTCTCCATGATCTGGATCGCGGCGTCGAGCGACTGCGGCAGCGGCTTGATGCCGAGCGCACGACGCTCGGCGTCGGTGAGCTCCCACACGTCGTCCTCGGTCTCCTCGGGCAGCTCGTAGCCCTCCTCGATGCCCTTGAGCCCTGCCGCGAGGATGACGGCGTACGCCAGGTACGGGTTGGTCGCGGAGTCGAGGGCGCGGTACTCGATGCGGCTCGAGTTGCCCTTGCCCGGCTTGTACATGGGCACGCGCACGAGCGCCGAACGGTTGTTGTGACCCCAGCACACGTAGCTCGGGGCCTCGGCCCCGCCCCACAGGCGCTTGTACGAGTTCACGTACTGGTTCGTGATCGCGGTGATCTCCGCGGCGTGCACCAGCAGGCCCGCGATGAACGAGCGCGCGGTCTTCGACAGCTCGAACTGCGCGCCGGGCTCGTGGAACGCGTTGCGGTCGCCCTCGAACAGCGACAGGTGCGTGTGCATCCCGGACCCCGGCTGGTCCGCCATGGGCTTGGGCATGAACGACGCGAAGACCCCCTGCTCCAGGGCGACCTCCTTGACGACCGTGCGGAACGTCATGAGGTTGTCTGCCGTGGTCAGGGCGTCGGCGTAGCGCAGGTCGATCTCGTTCTGGCCGGGGCCGGCCTCGTGGTGGGAGAACTCCACCGAGATGCCCATCGACTCGAGCATCGTGATCGCCGCGCGGCGGAAGTCGTGCGTCGATCCCCGCGCCAGGTGGTCGAAGTACCCGCCCTGGTCCACCGGGACGAGCGGCGACGACGCGTCGGCCGGGTGGTTGAAGAGGTAGAACTCGACCTCGGGGTGCGTGTAGAACGTGAACCCCTTGTCGCTCGCCTTGGCGAGCGCGCGCTTGAGCACGTTGCGCGAGTCCGCGAGCGAGGGCTCGCCGTCCGGCGTGAGGATGTCGCAGAACATCCTCGCGGTCCCGTGCCGCTCCCCGCGCCACGGGAGCACCTGGAACGTGGTGGGGTCGGGGCGCGCGATCATGTCGGCCTCGTACACGCGCGTGAGGCCCTCGATCGAGCTGCCGTCGAAGCCGATGCCCTCCGCGAACGCGGACTCGAGCTCCGCGGGGGCCACGGCGACCGACTTGAGCATCCCCAGCACGTCGGTGAACCAGAGACGGATGAAGCGGATGTCGCGCTCCTCGACCGTGCGGAGCACGAACTCCTGCTGCCTGTCCATGGGCTACATCCTGCCTGAAGAGTGTGACGAGCGGGTTACGTCGCGTCCGGACGCGGACGGCGTGTCCCCAGCGTCCCACGACCTGCGCAGCTCGGGGTGCGGATGGGCACCTGACCGGCGGGTTCGCATAGGCTGACGGGTATGGCAGACCTGCGGATCGCCCTCGCACAGATCGACACGTGCGTCGGAGCGATCGACCAGAACACGGCGGCGGTCCTCGAGTGGACCCGGCGGGCGGCCGCCGAGGGCGCCGACCTCGTGGCGTTCCCCGAGATGACGCTCACGGGCTACCCGGTCGAGGACCTCGCGCTGCGCGCGTCGTTCCGTCGCGCGGCCTGGGACGCGGCCGCCGACGTCGCAGCCCAGCTCGAGCGCGAGGGGCTGGGCCACGTGACGGTCGTCCTGGGCACCGTGGGCACGTCCGAGAGCGCGCTCCCCGAGGGCGCGGAGGGGGCCGAGCGCGAGGTGTCGGGCGCTCCCGCCGACCTCCCGACCAACCGTGCGGTCGTGATCCAGCACGGGAAGGTCGTCGCGTCCTACGACAAGCACCACCTGCCGAACTACGGCGTGTTCGACGAGTTCCGCATCTTCGCCCCCGGCACCGAGCCCCTGGTGCTGGAGATCGCGGGCCGCTCCGTCGGCATCGTGATCTGCGAGGACATCTGGCAGGACGGCGGGCCCGTCACCACGCTCGGCGGCCTGGACGAGGCCGGGCACGGGCTCGACCTGCTGCTCGTCCTCAACGGGTCGCCCTACGAGGAGGGCAAGGGGCACGTGCGCACCGAGCTCGCGGCCCGGCGCGCACGCGAGACGAGCGCACCGGTCGCGTACGTCAACATGGTGGGCGGCCAGGACGACCTGGTGTTCGACGGCGGGTCGTTCGTGGTCGCGCCCGACGGCGCGCTGCTCACCTCGTCGCCGCAGTTCGTCGAGGACCTGCTGCTGTGGGACCTGCCCGAGCGCGACCCCGCCACGGGCGAGGTCCCCTACCCCGCGGGCCGCACCGCTGCACCGCTGCACCCCGACGAGGAGGTGTACCGGGCGTGCGTCACTGGCCTGGCCGGGTACGTGCGCAAGAACGGCTTCCGGTCGATCGTCCTGGGCGTCTCGGGCGGGATCGACTCGGCGCTGTCCGCGACGATCGCGGCCGACGCGATCGGCGGGCAGAACGTCGTCGGCGTCTCGATGCCCTCGACCTACTCCTCGGAGCACAGCCTGGACGACGCCGCCGACCTCGCCAAGCGCCTCGGCGCCGACTACCGCGTGCAGCCCATCGCCCCCATGGTCGAGGCGTTCCAGGGCGAGCTCGCGCTCGAGGGCGTCGCCGAGGAGAACCTGCAGGCGCGGGTCCGCGGCGTGGTCCTCATGGCGATCTCCAACCGTGAGGGTCACCTCGTCATCGCGCCGGGCAACAAGTCCGAGCTCGCGGTCGGGTACGCGACCATCTACGACGCTGGCAGCATCGGCGGGTTCGCGCCGCTCAAGGACGTCGACAAGTCGCGCGTGTGGGCCCTCGCCCGCTGGCGCAACAACGCCGCGCTCGACGCGGGCGAGATCCCCCCGATCCCCGAGTCGTCGATCACCAAGCCGCCCTCGGCCGAGCTGCGCCCCGGACAGACCGACCAGGACTCGCTGCCGCCCTACGACCTGCTCGACGAGGTCCTCGACGCGTACATCGAGCACGCCGAGGGGCGCGCCGAGCTGCTCGCACGCGGGTTCGACCCCGAGGTCGTGGACAAGGTCGTGACCCTGGTGGACCGCGCCGAGTGGAAGCGCCGCCAGTACCCGCTCGGCCCCAAGGTCACGTCGCTCGCGTTCGGCCGCGACCGCCGCCTGCCCGTCACGTCCCGCTGGCGCGAGCCCGTCGAGTAGCCCGACGGCTCACCCGGTCCGCCGCCGAGACGGCCGGCGCCACCCCGCACCGCATCCCGAACGACCGGCCCCCGACCACCGGCGGGCCGTACGACCTGGAGAGACGAGAGCATGTCCGCACACACCCAGCCCGGCCAGACCCCGGCCTCGCCCGTCAAGCGCTTCCGCGTCCACCACCTCGCGGAGGCCAAGGCGCGCCACGAGAAGCTCACGATGCTCACCGCGTACGACGCGATCACGGCCCGCATCTTCGACGAGGCAGGCATCGACATGCTCCTCGTCGGCGACTCGATCGGGAACACCATGCACGGGCACCGGACCACGCTGCCCGTCACGGTCGACGACATGATCCCCGCCGCACGCGGTGTCGCGCGCGCCGCCCAGCGCGCGCTCGTGATCGTGGACCTGCCATTCGGCTCGTACGAGGCCGGGCCCGAGCAGGCGCTCGCCACGGGCGTGCGCATCATGAAGGAGACGGGTGCGCACGCGGTCAAGCTCGAGGGCGGGCGCCGCTCGGCCGCGCAGATCCGTGCGCTGACCGACGCGGGCATCCCCGTCGTCGCGCACCTGGGCTTCACGCCCCAGTCGGAGAACATCCTGGGCGGGCCGCGCGTGCAGGGCCGCGGGGACGACGCCGCCGAGCGCCTGTGCGAGGACGCCGTCGCCGTGACCGACGCGGGCGCCGTGGCCGTGGTCCTCGAGATGGTCCCGGTCGAGGTCGCCGCGCGCGTCACCGAGGTCGTGCGCATCCCGACCATCGGCATCGGCGCCGGCCCCGAGTGCGACGGCCAGGTGCTCGTCTGGACCGACCTCGCGGGGATGACCGAGTGGTCGCCGCGCTTCGCGAAGCGGTTCGCGGAGATCGGCGCGGCCCTGGGCCGTGCCGCGCAGGACTACGCGGCCGAGGTCAAGGGCGGTTCGTTCCCGGACGCCGCGCACAGCTTCGAGAAGTAGCCCTCCCCTGCCCGACGGCGTCGCTCACCCAGGGTGCTCCTGTGCAC
>NZ_JAMXIO010000026.1:0-66686 GCF_059651515.1 Oerskovia sp. 140933 | reverse complement strand
CCGCCAGGAGCCGCCCGCCGTCGGCGTCGTCCACCGTCGTCCACACCGTCGTCCACCGGGTCCGGCACGTTGTCCCCATGCCTGTCCACAAAGTTATCCACAGACCTGGGGACAGTGTGCACAGGCGTCCCGTCACGCGACCCCGAGGTACGCCTCCTTGATGCTCGGGTCCGCGAGCAGCTCGCGCCCACCCCCCGAGCGCACGACCTCACCCGTCTCCAGCACGTACGCGCGGTGCGAGCGCGACAGCGCCTGCCGCGCGTTCTGCTCCACGAGCAGCACCGTGGTGCCCTGCGCGTTGATCTCCGAGATGATCCGGAAGATCTGCTGGATGACCATGGGCGCGAGCCCCATGGACGGTTCGTCGAGCAGCATGAGCCGCGGCCGGGCCATGAGCGCACGCCCGATCGCGAGCATCTGCTGCTCGCCCCCGGACATGGTGCCGCCCACCTGCGACGTGCGGTCCTCGAGGCGCGGGAACAGCTCGAAGACGCGGGCCAGGGTCTCGTCGTGCACGGCCTTCGACTCGAACGTGCGCCCGTACGCCCCCATCTCGAGGTTCTCCAGGACCGTCATGCCCGGAAAGATCCCGCGCCCCTCCGGTGCCTGCACGATCCCCTCGAGGACCCGCAGGTGCGGCTTCATCCGGGAGATGTCCTTGCCGTCGAACAGGATCTTCCCGCGCGACAGCGGACGGATACCCGAGACCGCGCGCATGGTCGTCGTCTTCCCCGCACCGTTGGCGCCGATGAGGGTCACGAGCTCACCCTCCTCGACCGTGATCGACACGCCGCGCACGGCCTCGATCCGCCCGTAGGCGACCGTCATGTCGGTGATCTCAAGCAGGGGCATCTGCGTCTCCCTCGGCCAGCTCTTCGTCGGGCACGCCCAGGTAGGCGGCGATGACCTTGGGGTCGGCCGTGACGTCCTCCGGCGTGCCCTCGGCGATGACCTTGCCGAACTCGAGCACCACGATCCGGTCGGTCACGCCTCGCACGAGGCGCATGTCGTGCTCGATCAGCAGGACCGTGTACCCGTCGTCACGGATGTGGCGGATGAGGTCCATGAGGGCCTCCTTCTCCGCCGGGTTGAAGCCTGCCGCGGGCTCGTCGAGGCACAGCAGCTTGGGCTCGGTCGCGAGCGCCCGCGCGATCTCCAGGCGCCGCTGCTCGCCGTACGACAGGTTGCGTGCCTTCTCCGTCGCCCGGGCCCCGACACCGACGAACTCGAGGATCGCCATGGACCGGTCGATCGCGTCGCGCTCCTCCTGCCGGTGCCGCCTGGTGCGCAGCAACGCCCCGGGCACCGAGGTCCGGTGCCGCGCGTCGGTCCCGACGACCACGTTCTCCAGAGCCGTCATCTCGTTGAAGAGCCGGATGTTCTGGAAGGTCCGGGCGATGCCCAGGCGCGTGATCTGGTTCCGCTTGGCCTTGCCCAGGACCTGCCCGTCGAAGCGCACGAGCCCCTTCGTGGGCCGGTAGACCCCCGTCATGGCGTTGAAGGCCGTGGTCTTCCCGGCCCCGTTGGGGCCGATGAGCCCCAGGATCTCCCCGCGCCGGATGTCGAACGACACGCTGTCCAGGGCCGTCAGACCGCCGAACACGACCGACACGTCCTCCATCCGCAGCAGCGGCTCGCCCACCTCGGTGCGGACCGTGCGGTCGGCCGCGACGATCGCGTCGACCAGCGCGGAGTCCGCGAGCTCGGGCCGCACCTCGGTCACGTCGACCAGCACGGGTTCGTCGAGCCCCGCGCCGGGCAGGTACTTCTCGGCCATGGGTGCGCCCGCGTCCGCGGACAGGGACAGGTGCGCGTCGCCGACCTCGCCGCCGGCGCCCATGCCACCAGGATCGTTGCTCATCGGTTCCTCCCGTCGGTGGGCTCGTCGTCGCCCGTGCGCTCCATCGTGGCGGCGCCGTCGGCACCACCGCTCCGCGTGCCCACCGTGCCCGACGCCGGGGCGGACGTCGCGTACGCGGCCTGCGGTCCGCCGTCGGACATCTTGGCGAGCGTGCGGCGTGCCGCGACGTACAGCTCGCGCCCGTACGTCAGGAGCTTCTGCCGGACCGGTATCAGCCCTTGCGGCCTGAAGATCATGAGGACCATGAGCGCGACCCCGAAGAACAGGTACTTGTAGTTGGCGATCTCGCTGCCGTCGATCGGGATGCCGAACAGGGACGTGCGCCCCAGGAAGAAGTTCGGCAGGTACACGATGATGAACGCCCCGAGGATCACGCCCAGCTTGTTGCCCTGGCCGCCGAGGACCACCGCGCACAGGAACAGCACCGAGTTGATGATGTTGAAGTTCGTCGGGATGACGAACTGCACCTGGCCCGCGTAGATCGCACCCGAGACGCCGCCGATCGACGCCCCGATGACGAACGCCCACAGCTTGAACTTGAACGTGGGCACGCCCATGATCTCGGCCGCGTCCTCGTCCTCACGGATCGCGACCCACGCCCGGCCCACGCGCGAACGCTCCAGGTTCCCCACGAGCATGAGCGAGATGATGATGAAGACGAGCGACAACCAGAACCACCACACGCCCGAGTTCAGGGTGCTCCCCACGTTGCCCGCCGAGAACACGCCGTTGGGCAGCTCCTCGGTGACCCCCAGGCGCGGATAGGCGACCGACTTGAGGCCCTGGCCACCACCCGTGATCTCGTCCAGGTTGTCCGCGAGCAGCCGCACGATCTCGCCGAAGCCCAGCGTGACGATCGCGAGGTAGTCGCCGCGCAGGCGCAGCGTCGGCGACCCCAGGACCAGGCCCGACATGGCCGTGATCGCGACCGCGACCGGCAGGATCGCGAGCCACGCCCAGTCGTCCGAGAGCCACCCCTCGGGCTGCGTCACGTTCCAGGGGCTGTCGGGGCTCGTGAGGATCGCGAGCGTGTACGCCCCGATCGCGTAGAAGCCCACGTAGCCGAGGTCGAGCAGGCCCGCCTGCCCCACCACGACGTTGAGGCCGATCGCGATGAGCGCGTACATGCCGAACTGCGCCATGACGGCCCCGAAGTTGGTGCCGACCGTGGTCAGGACCGGGATGTTCAGGATCGGCAGGAGCGCGATGAACACGACGAACGGGACCCCGATCCCCCACTGCGCTGGACGCGCGAGGGCGTCCCACCACAGCCGGAGCCGGTCGCCCGCCCCGCCGTGCGCGCGCTGCCTGACGGGCGTCTGGCCCGCGGGCGGGAGCTCGGGACGAGGGCGTACGGGCTGCGCCGCGCCGTTCGTGCCCGCCGCGCCGTTGCTCTCTGCAGGAGTGCTGGTGCTCATGCTCGTGCCCTCCCCAAGGACTCGCCGAGGATGCCCGTCGGACGGAACATCAGGACCACGATCAGCAGGACGAACGCGACGACGTCGCGCCACTCCGTCCCGAACACGACCTGGCCGTAGTTCTCCATGACGCCCAGCAGCAGGCCACCGAGCAGCGCCCCGCGCAGGTTCCCGATCCCGCCGAGGACCGCGGCGGAGAACGCCTTGATCCCGAGGATGAACCCGCCCGAGTAGATGATCCCGTTGGGGACGCGGAGCGTGTACAGCAGCGCCGCGGCCCCGGCGAGGATGCCGCCGATGAGGAACGTCAGCATGATGATGCGCTCGCGCGAGACCCCCATGAGGGTCGCCGTGACGGGGTCCTGCGCGACGGCCCGGATGCCGCGCCCGAACTTGGTCCGGTTGATGAACATGTCGGTCGCGAGCGCCAGGATCAGCGCCGAGAAGATGATGATGAGCGACACGTTGGTGACGTTGGCCCCGAACAGCGTGAACTGGACCTCCGGCTCGACCAGCCGGATGGGCTGCTCGGCGTTCACGCCGCCCAGCTCGCCGCCCGTCAGGGCCGGGAGCACGAAGTGCACGAACTCCTGGATCACGAACGACGCACCGATCGCGGTGATGAGGAAGACGAGCGACGGGGCCCCGCGTTTGCGCAGGGGTCTGTAGGCCACGCGTTCGAGCCCGACGGCGGCCCCTCCCGCGACCACCATGCCGCCGATCATCGCGATCCCCAGGTAGAGGATCGTGAGCAGGATGCCCTTGTCGAACGCGTCGCCGCTCGGGTAGAACCCGAGGGCGAGCAGCGTGGCGTACTGCCCGAACATGCCGAGCATGAAGATCTCGGAGTGGGCGAAGTTGATGAGTCGCAGCACGCCGTAGACGAGCGTGTAGCCCACCGCGACGAGCGCGTAGACGGCGCCGTAGGTCAGGCCGTCGACGGTGAGGGCCCAGAAGTTGCGGCCCAGGGCCGCGAGGTCGAATCCGATGAGAGGGTCAGCGGCGAGGACGCCGTGGACGAGCATCGACATGGTGCTCCTTGAAGCCGGTGGGAGGGCGGTCGGCCGGCCGTGGTGCCCCCGCCCCACCGGGGGACGCAAGGGACCACGACCCGCTCGGCGCCTGCCGTCAGAGCACGCCGCCCCCGGCCCGGTCGCTCTCGGCCGGGAAGGGGGCGGCGCTCCGGATCAGCAGGCGCCGACCGGCTACTCGACCTCGTAGATCCAGATCAGGGCCGACGAGAGCTCGCCCGTGTCGTCCCACTTGTAGGTGCGGGCGAGGCCCTCACCGTCGTAGTTCGTCACGTAGTCGAGCATCCCGGCGCGGTCCGTGACCCCGGACGCGATGCCCGTGAGCATGATCGTCGCGAGGTCGTAGCCCTCGGTCGAGTAGACGCCCGGGGCCTGGCCGTTGAGGGCCTCGTACGCTGCGGCGAACTCGTCGGGAGCCGGGCCGCACGGGCAGGACAGGATCGCGCCCTTGGACGCCGCGCCCGCCTGGGTCACGAACTGCGGGTCGTTGGTGCCGTCCGCGGACACGAACGGGATCTCGACACCCGCGTCACGCAGCTGCTGCGCGAACGGCGCGGCCTCGGCGTAGTAGCCGGCGTAGAAGACCGCGTCGGCGTCCGAGCTCGAGATGATCTGCGTGGCCGCCGCGAAGTCCTTGTCCCCGACCTTGACCTCGGCCGAGCACGAGTCGTCCGCCGCGTCGCCGAGGCCCGCGGTGATCTCCGTGGCGAGGCCGACGCCGTAGTCCGAGTTGTCCTGGACGACGCAGACCTTGTCGTAACCGAGCGTGTCCACCATGTACTTGGCGACCGCCGGGCCCTGGACCGCGTCGTTCGCGAGACCGCGGAAGAACGTCTTCCAGCCGTTCTTGGTGATGTCCGGGTTGGTGGCCGACGCCGACAGCGACGGGAGGCCCGCCTGGCTGAAGACGTCGCCCGTCGCGGAGGTCTCGCCCGAGAACGCCGGGCCGAGGAGCGCGAGCACGCTCGCGTCGCCGACGATCTGCGGCGCGACCTGGGTCGCCTTCTGCGGGTCGCCCTCGGTGTCGAACTCCTTGATGGTGATCTGGCAGCCCGCGTTGGCGGCGTTGAACTCGTCCACGGCGACCTTGGCGCCGTAGAGGATGTTCTGGCCGAGCGCCGCGTTGGGCCCGGTCAGTGCGCCGGCCATGGCGATCGAGGTGCCTTCGGCGCACTCCGCCGTTCCGTCACCGGCCGGGTCGACGGGATCACCCGAGGTCTCGACAGGGACCTCCGCGCCGTCGATGTCGATCTGGACGGAAGGCACGATCGCGAGATCGGCCGACCCTGACTCGCTCGACGACTCTGTCGAACCTCCGTTGTCCCCCTGAGACTGGGTACCGCATGCGGTGATGGCGAGGGTGGCGGCCAGCGCGAGAGCCAGCCCACCCGTCGTTCGACGTGCTGTGCGTTGCATTCCGAACCTCCGTGCGCCCAGATCGCACCTGGGTGCTCAGAGACCTCGCACCCGCGGTGGATCACCTGAATATTCAGCACTGAATAACGTGCTGAACGATGGCACAGGTCGGACGAGCGCGAAACCCCAGATGCACAATTGCAACCAGGGACCCACACCCGGCGATCCGGACAGTGCGCCCTCGTGCTCCCCGGGCGCGGGTCCGGCGACCCGTGTGCCTGGAACGTATGCGGACGCGGTTACGCGAGACTCCGTCCCGCGTTACGGCGTCGTCACGGGAACGTCTCGATCCGGCACCGCGTCGGCGGGCGGGGTCGGGTCGAGCGCTCCCAGGTCGATGTCGGGGACGTCGAAGGTCGGGATGTCGACGGGCGGCGGGTCGAACGTCGAGACGTCGACGCCCGGTGGGACGTGGACGTCCGCGCAGGGCCCCGACGCCGCACCGCCGCAGGAGGCCGGGTCGTCGTCCGGTCCGTCGGCAGGCCGGACGTACCTGCCGTGGGCGTCGTACGCGTTGGCCCCGACGGGTACCTGCACGAGGCCGACCACCCCGGACAGGAGCACGAGCACGGCCGAGGCCACGAGCGCCACCCGGGACAGCCCGCCCGGGGCCGAGGCGGTGGCGACCGACCCGGTGCGCAGCATCCGTTCGATCGCCCACCACGCCGCCACGGACGGGGACAGGAACATCGTCGCGCCCAGGAGCGCAGCCGCGAGCGCGTCGGTCCGCCCGGTCGCGGGGAACCGACCGACGACGACGACGGCGACGAGGACGACGACGACGAACCTGGCCAGGACGGCCCGGCGCACGTGACGCCGTGCGTGCTCGAGCTGGTCGGCCCCCGCAGCGGAGTCCGGGTAGAGCCCCTGGGCCCGCCCGACCAGGTACAGGGAAGGCGTCAGGATCGTGCGTCCCGCACCGGCCAGCAGCACGGAGACGGCCGCCAGGACCACCAGGTACCGGGCGGACACCGCGTCCTGCACCACGAAGAGCCCCACGACGGCGGCGAGCACCCCCACGAGACCGGCCACCGTGAGCGCGAAGGCCGCACGGGTCGGCCGTCCTCCCGCGCGGAACGATCGCTCCAGGTAGGGCCGGGAGGTTCTCCTCAGGCCGCGCTGCGCGCGCACCGAGCCCACGACGAGCAGGACCATGAGCACGACGGCGCACGACGGCGCGAACCCGATGCCGCGGTCGCTCATGACCGCGCCGACGAGGACCAGGGCGAGCGTGCCGACCCGGACCGCGACCCGCCCGAACCCCTCCATCTGCTGCCAGACCTGGTGGTGGAGCAGGAGCCCGGCCTCGGCGTGCATCGGGTTGTCCGCGAGGACGCCGTCGAGGGAAGCGGTCCCGTCGGGCGTGAGCCGCGCCAGGGCCACGAGCAGGTCGGCGTCCTCCGGCGCGAGCTCCAGTCCCCGCAGGACCAGGCCACGCGCCTCGTCCTGGCTGCCGAGCCGGTTCCGGATCATGGCGGCGTCGTACAGGACCCGGGGGTCCTCGGGCGAGAGCTCGAGCGACCGACCCGACGCCGCCCGCGCCCGCGCCTTGTCCGCTGCTCGCGGGCGACCCGCGAGCAGCACGTACGCGTGCTGGCCGTGCGCGGCCGCGTCGTCCGGGTCCAGCGCGAGGCATCGCTCGACCGCGGACCGGGCGCCTCGTGCGTCGCCCAGGTCGAGCAGCGCGACCGAGGCCAGCAGGTGGGCGACCGCGAGGTCGGGAGCGACGGCCACCACGGCCTGCGCGTACCTCAGGGCCTCGTCGGTGCGGCGCAGCCCCAGGCAGAGCGACGCGGCCGACAGGAGCAGGCGGGCGTCGTCGGGCTCCTCGCGGAGCGTCGCCACGACCAGTGCGAGCGCGTCCTCGCCCCGCCCGACCTCGTCGAGCAGCTCGACGCGTCCGAGGACGGTCCGGACGAGCTCCGACGCGTCCGCGAGCGTCACAGCATCCGCCGGGCCCGCAGGTAGGCCGCGAGCTCGTCGTATCTCCCGTCGGCGTTCGCGAACGTCACGACGTTGCGCGCGGACTGCAGCCACGCGGTCGTCGAGGGTCGCACCTCGCGGAGGGTCGCCAGGACGTCGGCCATGGAGATCGGCCGCACCTGGCCGCTCTCGATCGAGGCCATCATGGCCTTCTCCGCCGCCGACGAGCACAGGTGCTCGAGGTCGGCGCCGGAGAACCCGTCGGTCCGCGCGACGATCACGTCCAGGTCGATCCCCGCGACGGGCCGCCCCTTGAGGTGGTG
Organism: Oerskovia sp. 140933; assembly: GCF_059651515.1. NCBI lineage: Bacteria > Bacillati > Actinomycetota > Actinomycetes > Micrococcales > Cellulomonadaceae > Oerskovia > Oerskovia sp. 140933. Next base: position 58,714 of record NZ_JAMXIO010000026.1, on the reverse strand, counting down.
CCGCAGGATCGCGTACCGGGCGGGCTCGTCGGGCGGCAGGACCAGGACCACTCGGTCGAAGCGCCCGGGCCGCAGGAGCGCGGTGTCGACGTCCCAGGGATGGTTCGTCGCCCCCAGGACGAACAGGCCGTCGTTGTCCGACCCGATCCCGTCCATCTCCTGGAGCAGCTGGTTGACGACGGTCCGCATGCCCGAGGAGCTCGAGTACCCGGCCCGCTTGCCACCGATCGCGTCGACCTCGTCGAGGAAGAGGACGGCGGGCGCGAGGCGGCGCGCGCGCTGGAACAGGTCGTGCAGGTTGTGCTCGCTCTCGCCGATGTACTTGTCGAGGATGTCCGCGAGCGTGACGGTGAGGAACCGGGCGCCGAGCTCCCCGGCCACCGCGCGGGCCATGAACGTCTTGCCCGTCCCGGGCGGTCCGTACAGGAGGAGCCCACCGCGCATCGACTTGCCGAACGCGCGCGCGATCTCCTGGTTGCGCATCGGTTCGAGGAAGGCCTCGTGGATGCGCTTCTTGACCTGGTCGAGGCCCCCGACGTCGGCGAGCGTGACGGTCTCGCGCGACACGTCGAGCAGCCCGTTGGCGTCCGAGGGGTCGTCGTCGACGCCCGTCCGGAGGAACGGGGCGGGGAGCGCGACCCCGACCTCCTGCTCCATCCGGTCCCAGTCGACCGACGGGGCCGGGGCGCTCCCGACCTCGGCCGCGGCGGGCACAGAAGGCGGCGCGGGGTGGTCCGCCCCGGGCGCGGCCGGCGGCGCCACCGGCCCGGGAACGCCCGACGGCGCCGCTCCCGCCTCCTCGGAACGCGTCGGCACGCCGTCGCTCCCGTCCGCGAGCGAGGTCGCGGCGCGCGTCACGAGGTCGAGCGCGTCCGTGCTCGTCGGGTCGAGCCGCAGGGCCGCGCTCGCCTGCTCGAGCGCCTGCGCGGGCTGCTCGGCCTGGAGGAGGAGCCGCGCGAACTGCACGCGCAGGACCGCGTTCTCGGGGGCGGCGCTCACGGCCACGGTCATCGCGTCCAGGATGTGGCGCATCGTTGGGCTCCTTGGGTCGGCACGCCCCCGGCGCAGCGCCGGGGCGGGGCACAGTCTGCCGTGCCGGCCCGCGGGGGGTCGAGGTGGCCCCCCTGTGGCCCGTCGTGGGGACGCGCGCCGGTCCGTCGGACCGCGGGCGGACGGCCTTCCCGCGGTCGGGAGAGGCCGCCGTCTCAGGAGGGGCCGCCGTCTCAGGAGGGGTACGGCCTCAGGAGGGGTACGGCCTCAGGAGGGGTACTGCGAGAACGCGGCCGTCGCGGGGTCGGAGCCGAGCCGGACGTCGGAGTCGAGGCCGTCGATCGCCGCGACCTCGCCGGCGGTCAGCTCGAAGCCGAACAGGTCGATGTTCGTCGCGATGCGCCTGGGGTCGACCGACTTGGGGATCACGATCCGGTCGTGCTGCAGGTGCCAGCGCAGGACGACCTGGGCGGGCGTGACGCCGTGCGTCTCGGCGATCGAGGTGACCGCGGGGGCGTCGAGGTCGGTGCCGCGCCCGAGGGGTGAGTACGCCTCGACCGCGATGCCCGCGGCCCGGGTCGCGTCCTGCGTCGCGCGCTGCTGGTAGGTCGGGTGGACCTCGATCTGGTTCACGGCGGGCACGACGTCGGTCTCTGCCAGGAGCCGCGCGAGGTGGTCGGGCAGGAAGTTGGAGACGCCGATCGCGCGGGCGGCGCCGTCGGCGTACAGCTTCTCGAAGGCTCGCCAGGTCTCGACGTAGAGGCCCCTGCTGGGGACGGGCCAGTGGACGAGGTAGAGGTCGACGACCTCGACGTCGAGCGCCTCGCGCGAGTCCTCGAACGCCTGCAGCGCGGACTCGAAGCCCTGGTCGCCGTTGCGGAGCTTGGTCGTCACGAAGATCTCGCGGCGGTGCAGCCCGGTCGCGCGCAGCGCGGCCCCGACACCGGCCTCGTTGTAGTAGCCGGCTGCGGTGTCGATGTGCCGGTACCCGGCCTCGAGGGCCAGCTCGACGGTGCGCTGCGTGGCGTCCTCGGGGACCTTGAAGACACCGAGCCCGACCTGCGGGACGGCGACACCGTTGTTCAGGAGGACGTCGGGGACCTGCGTGGGAGACACCATCCTCCAGTTCTACCGGGCGCCCGCGGGGGCTTCCACCCGACGCGGCAGGGCTCGCCGGGGCACGACCGGCCGTGCCCGGACCGGTGGTCGCCGTGCCCGCGGGGCGCCGGATGCGCGATGCTGTGACCAGTGTCCTCTCCTGGCGCAACGGGTCGTCGACCCTGCGTGCCGTGAGCCGGCGCCTCGCAGAACCGTCCCCGACGGCGGGTCGGGCCTCTCGCAGGCGTCGGACCTGGGGTGATCCCCCGGTTCGACGGCGTGCTCACCTCGGTGGCGGACGCTCGGCGGGGCGTCGCGGACGCCACGCGGGGTCCGGGTCCGGTGCTCGTGCCGGTGCCCGTTTTGCAGGCCCCTGACCCTGTTGGGCGACACGCGTGCTTGACTCGTTACCTCCCAGGGCTAGCACAGTCGCACTTCCCCCTGTACCGTAGCCGGTGAGATTGCAGTGCCTCGCTTGTCCTTGCGCAACGGCCCCATGCCACCGCGAACCTTGTTACCCAAGAGTTGACGACGAACACCGTGATGTTCGGCTCCAGATCATGGAGCTGTTTGAAACTCTAGAAGGAGATCCCCATGGCATTGGGAACCGTGAAGTGGTTCAACGGCGAAAAGGGCTACGGCTTCATCGCACCTGAGGACGGCAGCGCCGACGTGTTCGCGCACTACTCCGCCATCCAGACGCAGGGCTTCCGCTCGCTCGAGGAGAACCAGCGCGTCGAGTTCGACGTGACGCAGGGCCCCAAGGGCCCGCAGGCGGAGAACATCCGCCCGCTCTGATCTCACTCGCCTCCGGGCGAACCTGATCATTGATCGAGTGCCCCCGACCGGTTCGCCGGTCGGGGGCACTCGTGCGTCCAGGACCAGGAGCCCCCGTGCTCGGTCCGTGACGCCGTGGTAGAACTGAGAACGGTCCAGAGGACCAGCGAACCGCCCTCCGGCGTGCTGGTCCGGCAACCGCGTGATCGCGCACGGTGCTCCCGGAGGAAGACCCGCCCCCGCGTCCGTGGGGGAAGAGCGAGGCCCGACGCCGCAGCGCACCTCCTCGTGCCCCTCACCCGGGGCTGTCCCGGGCGAGGTCTCCGCACGCGGGGGAGCTCCGCCGTCGGGCACGGAGAGAAGGAGCACCATGGCCGAGCGCGTCGTGGACCGTGAGGCAGCCTCCGCTGCCGCCTGCCCCCCGTCCGTCGTGTGCCGCCAGTTCGGCCCCGGGCACCTCCTGCACGCCCTCCACGGCCGCATGCTCCGCAACCGGCCCTGGGGCTGGCGCGACGGGGTCGTGCTCGCGGTGCGGTCGGTCGACGCCGGTGCCGAGGTCGTCGTGGAGTACACGACCGGCGAGGGGGCGTGCCGGGTGTGGCACCACACCGCGCTCGACCTCGCTGCCGGGCAGGGCGTGCGCGTGCACGAGCAGTACCACGCGCTCGAGGTCGGCTTCAGCACGCTCAACGTCCGGCTGCTCGGCGGGGTGGGCCACGTGCCGGAACCCGCCCCGCGCTGAGCGCGTGGTCCCGCCCTGGCTCGCCGGGCGGGTCGCGGCCGGATCGCGCCCTCGACGGAACGCACGGGCCAGGCACCGCGTTGAACCCGTGTGGGCACCCGCCCGCGCCCGGTTCGACCAAAGGACACGCTCATGGGATTCCTCGACCGCCTCCTCGGCCGCGCCCCGCAGGACGACGGGATGCCGCGCCGCCACGCGACCTACGACGGCCACGAGTCCCCCGCGTACGGCACACCACCCCTCGCACCCACCGGGCCTGCGCGCAGCGAGGACGACGTCGCGATCGACCGCTACCGGTACCTGCTGCGCACCGCTCCCCCGGAGGCCGTCGAGCAGGCGCACGCCGAGGCGTTCGAGAGGCTGACCCCCGAGCAGCGCCGGCGCGTCCTGACCGACCTCGGCCAGCAGGTGCCGCCCGCGGAGCGTGCGACCTCCGACGACCCGCAGTCGCTCGCCCGCATGGCGACCCGCGCCGAGATGCGCAACCCCGGGACCCTCGAGCGGTCGTTCGGGGGTCGGCAGGGCGCGCCGGGCATGGGCTCGATGATCGGCTCGAGCATGCTCGGCACCATCGCGGGCGTCGTGATCGGCTCGGCGGTCGCGAACATGATGTTCGGGCCGATGTTCGGCGACCCGACGGCGGACTTCGCGGGCGACGGCGGCACCTCTGGCGCCGGCGACCCGGGCGCGACCGAGGGTGACCCCGGGGCGACCGAGGCCGGGGCCGAGACGGCGGGCGGCGAGCCCGGCTTCACCGAGGCCGGAGGCGCGGGCGACCTGGGTGGGGGCTTCGGGGACTTCGGCGGCGGCGACCTCGGCGGCTTCGGAGACTTCTGAGGCCCTGGCTCGCCCGGTCCTTGCCGGGGGGGGTGGCCGACGGTCCACCGGACCGACGCGTTGCCCTGCCGCGCGCCACGGTCGACACTGGTGCCCTGCCGCGCGCCGCTCGTGACCGCGACCTCGGAGGATCCGATGAACGACCCGTCCAGCCGCCTCGCGCCGAGCGGCACCACCGCCGTCCCTCGGTCGGTCGCCCGCTGGGCGGCCCACACGCCGTACTCCTCACCCGGGGAGCATGCCCGGCTCCTGCGGGCGGTGCCCACCGACCCGGACGCCCTGGGGCAGGTGGCACGCAACGTGATCGCGCACTATCGCGCGGAGGCCGCCATGATGCCGGCCGAGCGTGCCACGGACGTCGACAGCCGGTGGCTCGCGACGATCCTCGACCTCGACCACTCCCGGCACGGGACCGCGCTCACCGAGCCTCGTGCGGTCTGCGACCGGGTGGGAGGCTGCTGCCGGGACCACGCGCTGCTCGCGGTCGGGGTGCTGCGCGAGCACGGCATCCCGGCCAGGACCCGTGTGGGGTTCGCGGCGTACTTCACGCCCGGCTTCCACCACGACCACGTCGTCGTCGAGCACTGGGCAGACGGCCGCTGGGTGCGCTGGGACCCCGAGCTCACCGCTGGTGACCCGGCCTTCTCGTTCGACCCGCTCGACCTCCCGCTCGAGAAGGGGGTGACCGGCGAGGACCTGACACTGCCCTTCGTGCCCGCGGCCACCGCGTGGCTCGCGCTCCGTGCGGGGCTGGCGGACGCGGACCTGTTCGGGCTCGACCCCGGGCTGCCGGTCCGCGGCGACTGGTTCGTCCACGACTACGTCCTGTTCGAGCTGGCCCACCGTCAGGGGGACGAGCTGCTGCTGTGGGACACGTGGGGGGCGATGAGCACGGACGACACGCTCGAAGGCGCCGACCTCACGCTGGTCGACGAGATCGCGACCCTGCTCGCCCGTGCCGACCAGGGCGACCGGGAGGCGGAGGACGAGCTCACCGCGCGCTATGCCGCCGACGACCGCCTGCATCCGGGGCCTCGGGTGCGCACCCTCTCCCTCACGGGACCCAGCAGGTGGACCGACCTCACCAGCCGCCCCCTCGAGACCGATCGCCTGAGTGCGGAGTAGTTGTCGCCAGACGGCCCATGCGACGACAGCTGCTCCGCACTCAGCGGTGCGATCAGCGGAGCGGCGAACGAGTCCCCGCGCCGCACAGCCCGATGAACGCGCCCAGCTCGGCGAGCTCCTCGGGGTGGTTCGGCAGGTAGTCGGTGAGCCGGGGCGAGCGGACCACGACGGCACACCACTGACCGCGCGAGACCGCGACGTTGACCCGGTTGCGCGAGAGCAGGAACTCCATGCCGCGCGGCACGTCCTCGCGCGCCGAGGCCGTCATGGAGACGATCGCGACGGGCGCCTCCTTGCCCTGGAACTTGTCGACCGTGCCCACGCGCACGTCGCCGAGCCCCGCGGCCTGGAGCGCGTGCCGCACGGTCCACACCTGCGCGTTGTAGGGGGCCACGACCACGAAGTCCTCCGGGCCGAGCGGCCGGGACCCCCCGGCCGCCGGTCCGTGCGGGTACCACGCCGTCCCGAGCAGCGCCTTGACCTGGCGCACGATCTCCTGCGCCTCCTCGACCGAGGAGACCGCGTTGCCCGCGTGCTCGACCTCGACGACGTGCACGCCGGGCTCGACCCCCACGAGCAGCCGCTCCCCGGCCGCGGCCTCCGCGTGCAGCAGGCCCTCGTACGCGAGGTCCGACACGGCGTCGCACAGCGCAGGATGCATGCGCCACGAACGGGCCAGGAAGTACCCGAACTCGGGCGGCAGCACGTCGTGCCCGCCGCCCGCGCGGGTCAGCCACCCGAGCGCCGACTGGTCCACGGGCTCGGGGTGCTGGCCCTGCGAGACCTGCGGGAGCTGCTGCGGGTCGCCCAGCAGAAGGAGCCGCTGCGCGGCGCGCGAGACGGCGATCGTGTTGGCGAGCGAGAACTGACCGGCCTCGTCGATCACGAGCAGGTCGAGCTCGCCGTCCCCGAAGCGCTCGGCGTGCGCGAGGTCCCAGGCCGTCCCGCCGACGACGCAAGGCCCCTCGGCGACGAAGGCCGCGGTCTGCGCGGAGTCCACGAGCCGCCAGGGGACGAGCCGTGAGCCGTCGGGCAGGGCCGCGGCCGCGACGTCGTCGGGCAGGCCTGCGCCCGCCTCGCGGCCGACGGCCGACACGTCCCGCCCCTTGGGGCCCGACGCCTTCTTGCCCACGCGGTCCGCGGGCACGCCGCCCTTGGCGATGACACCCGCGAGGACGTTCTCCACGACGTCGTGCGACTGCGCGACGACGCCCACGCGCCACCCCTCCGCGACGAGCCGCCCGACGACCTTCGAGGCGAGGTGCGTCTTGCCCGTGCCCGGGGGGCCCTGGACGCCCAGGTAGGAGCCGTCGAGGTCACGCACGGCGTCGGTCACGGCGTCGATGTAGCGCTCGGGGCCGTCGCCCAGCGTCGGGAGCGGGGCGCCGGACACCGTGCGCGGCGGGCGCCGGCGCAGCAGGTCGAGCGCGGGGTGGTCCGGGAGCACCAGGGGCGACCGCGACCCGGCGGGGTTGAGGGCCTGCACGGTGGCCGCGAGCGCCCGGACCGACGCCTCCTGCTGGGGAGTGGGCAGCACCTGCCCCACCGTGAGCGCCATGGGCAGCGCGTCGTGCGGTGCGACGCCCTTGGGCACGGGCATCCGCACGTCGAGCACGTCGACCTCACGGCCGGTGCCGAGGCGTCCGCGCTCGACGCCGTGGACCCGCACGCTCCCGGTGGACCAGCGGACGGCTCCGTGCGCGGGCTCGATCCCGTCGGGTGCCGGTCCCTCGAAGAGGGCCGTGGCGCCGTCGTACCCGGCCTTGAGCTCCGAGCCGTCGGGCAGCTCGCCGTACAGGCGCAGGCGGCGCGACGGGTTGCTGCGCGGTGTGGCCCTCGCCCAGTCCTCGATCACCTCGGCGCGCTCCACGAGGAAGTACGCGCGCGGGGTCTGCCACTGGTCGACGGGGTCCTTGAGCCGCGCGAAGTACTCCTGCCAGAACGGCTTGGCCTCGCGCCAGTAGTACCCGACGCCGGCACCCAGCAGGGCGACGGCCTCCTCGTCGTCGGTCCGCCCCTCGCCCGAGCGGCCGTCGACGCCACCCGCGAGAGCCCGTACGTCGAGCTCGACCTGCTCGGCCTCCGCGCGCTTGGCGCGACGGGCGACCTCCGCGTCGGAGAGCTCGAGGGCGGGAGGCAGGTCGTCCTCCCAGCCCGTGCCCGCCGGGGAGCCGGTCACGTCGCTCGTCGCGGGGGCCGAGCGTCCCGCGAGCCCCAGCAGGAACTCGTGCAGGCGCAGCGTCGAGAGGCAGTCGTACTCGTTGTAGTCCGCGATGCCGCGCAGCAGGTGCTCGGCCTCCTCGGTGCGTCCCGCGTCGCGTGCCGCGCAGTACGTCGCGTACGCCACGACGGACGCCGCCGCGTCCGTGACGTCGCCGCCGCGGAGCTGGTCGCCCATGTAGAGCGGCTCGAGCTTCTTGATCGAGTACGACGGCGCCGACACCTTGAGCGAGTGCCGCACGGTCGCGTAGAGGTCCACGAGGACGCCCTGCCGCAGGAGGTCGTCGACCTCCTGCTCGTACACGCCGTGGCGGGCCGCGATCGACAGCAGGTGCGTCTTCTCGTACGACGCGTAGTGGTAGACGTGCAGCCCCGGGTACTGGGCGCGGCGCTTGGCCAGGTAGTCGACGAAGTCGATCAGGGCCTGCTTCTCCTGCTCCAGGTCGTGCGCCCAGAACGCCCGGAACGGGGGCTTCTCGTCAGGGCTGCCCGGCCGCTCGACGAGCCCGAACAGGTAGTCGATGTTCCACGTGATGTCCCGCGTGGCGGGGTCCGTGACGGACCACAGCGGGTCGCCCTCGAAGTCGAAGAAGACGTCCCCGGGGTCGGGGCGCGGCAGGTCGCGCAGCGGGGCCGGGTCCACGACGACGTAGGACAGCGTGTGCTGCTCGGGCCGGGCTGCCACCCCTGTGCCCTCCACGTCCTCGGCCCCCGGCGTGCTCCACGTGACCGACCCGCTGGGGCCGGGCCCGACGTCGGGCACCCCTCCCCCGTCGCCCGGCACGTCGACCAGGCCGGCCTGGAGCCTCGCCTGGACGCGCAGCGTCTCGAACGTGCGTGCCGCGAGCCCCGGGGGCGGGGTGGTCGCGGACGCGAGCTGCGTCATGGTCGTGATCCCGGCGGCGCGGAGCCGGACCCGCTGGGTGCTGCGCAGGCCCGCGACCCGCAGCACGTCGTCGTGCTCGGTGACCTGCTGCGCGCAGTAGGCGCACGTGCCGCACTGCCGCAGGCCGGGGGCGTCCCAGCGGACGGGTTCGCCGCCCGCGCGATGCGTGTCCAGGAGGCGCAGCAGCTCGGTGCGCCGCTCGCGGAAGACGGGCAGGACGTCCGCGAGCCGGTGGTCGGTCACGGCCCGGGTCCCGAGGATCAGGTGGAGCGTGGGCGAGGTGCGGACGCCGGCGGCGAGGAGCTGGTCGGCGTAGGCCGCGAGCTGGAGCAGGGCGGGGACCTTCGCACGGCGCGCGAGCTTGGCGTCGTGCACGGCGTACTCCGCGCCGCCGGTGCCGGGCACGCCCGCGGTGCCCGACGCCGTCGGGCCGCCCGCGTGCGGGGAGACCTGGGCCGCCCGGCTGTCCGTACGGATCAGGAAGTCCGCGCGCCCGTGGAAGCGACCGTCGAAGAACGACCCCTGGTAGACGACGTCGACACCGTCCCGCAGGGCGTCGAGCGTCGCGGCGTGGGCCGCGTCGAGGTGCTCGCGGCGCATCGAGCGCGGCACCGGGATCTCCCGGACGCCGTCCCGGCCCACGAGCTCCACGAGGCCCTCGAGGACCTGCTGCTCGTGCACGTCGCCGAGGGTCGCGGTGCGCTCGAGCATGTCGTCGACGTCGAGCGCGGGGTGCGCGGCACGCCCCACCTTCTCGTCGAGCGTGCGCAGCAGGCGGTACTCGCACTCGCTGGCCGCGACCAGGTCGCTCGCCGAGAACACGAGCAGAGGCTCGGCGGACGGGTCCTGCTGGTCCATCAGGAACACGGTGACTCCTCGTACTTCCCGCGGCGGTCCACGGCCGGCCGACGCCGACCACGGCCTGTCGAGGTCGCGACGCTCGCCCGACCCGGTTCCTTTCTACCGGGCGCCGCCGACACGCGGACCGGAGCCACCGCCCGACGGCCGCCGTCCCCGCCGCAGCACCCGGGGCCAGCACGCCGGAATTGGCACATCCGGGCGGTTCTGCAGCATAGTGAGCGCGCAGGAACTGTCGAAGGAGATCTCCCATGGCCGTACATTTCAACCCGCCGCCCGGCTGGTTGGTACCTCCCGGTTTCTCCCCTTCGTCCGAATGGCACCCGGATCCGGCCTGGCCGGCCGCCCCCACGGGCTGGGTCTTCTGGGTCGAAGCAGCCCCGGCACCGCCGCCCGCACCCGCTCCCGCACCGCCGACGTCGGGCGCCGAGGCCTGGTCGCGCGAGACGCCCGGTGGCGGCATCCCCGTCCACTTCCCGACCGCGGTGGTGCCGCTGACCCCCGGTGGAGCACCCACGCCTCCCTCCCTCACGGGCCCTCCGTCCGCGCCCACGCGCCGTTCCCTGCGCGACGTCGGCAGCAGCGGCGGCAGCGGCGGCGCCCTGACCGACTCCCCGTCCTCGACCATGATCCTGCCGGTCGTCGGCGCGGGGGCGCCCGGCGGCGGTCCGGGAGCAGCCCCGCCCGCGCCGTCCCGACCCGCGGTCCCGCTCCCGGCTCCGGCCGCCGCACCCGCCCCTGCGCCCTCCGGCACCTCGGCGCACGGCCCGCTCGCGATCTTCTCCGGCGACGACGAGCCCCGCGAGGAACGCCGGTACATGCGCTGGCTCCTTCCCGTCGGCGTGGGCGTGGGCGGCATCGCCATCGGGCTCATGCTCGGCCTGGGCGTGACCCTCAAGGCGCAGTCGGAGGCGGGGGACGCCACCGCAGCCGCCGCGCTCACGACCGAGCAGACGGCCGCCGAGCGGACCAAGCTCGACGCCGAACGGGCCGACCTGGAGGCCCAGCTCGCCGGTATCGCCGAGACGACCGAGGCCGTCGCGGCCCGGGAGGCCGCGGTCACGACCAAGGAGACCGAGCTCGCCGACCGGGACAAGGCCCTCGACGAGCGCGAGAAGAAGCTCGAGGAGAGCGAGAAGGAGTCCAACGACAACCAGGACGACGGCAGCTGGGAGTCGGGCAAGGTCAACGGGATCTACCTGACGTGCGAGGCCGCGAAGCGCGACGGCAAGGCGCCGCTCAAGCAGGGCGACGACGGGTTCAACCCGATGCTCGACCGAGACGGCAACGGGGTGGCCTGCGAGCGCTGACGGCCGCGATGCCGGCGGCGGCGTGTGCGGCGGTCGACAGTGCTGCACGCGGGGCAAGTCACCAGCAAACCTCCGACATCAGTATCGGAACTGATGACATCGCCGCATGCTTGCCACGAGGTCTCGCGTGGTGAGCGAGAGGCTAGGCCTGGACCAGGATGCCTCGGCTCATGTTGTTGATCAGGGAGTCGGCGAACTCGATCGAGAGGGGTTCGTCGGGAATGAGGAGGCGGTGGTAGCAGGCTCCCCAGAGCTGGTCGACGACGACCTGGACGTCGACGTCGGGGTGGATCTGTCCCTGCTCCTTGGCCCGTTGGAGGCGTTCGACCGCGGTGCGTCGTCGGATGGTGGAGTAGTTGCGCGACCAGGCCTCAGCGAGCTCTGTGTCACTCTGGGCTGCGCCGATGAGCTTGGCGATCACGGGCCCCACGTCGGGTCGGTTCAGGAGGGCGACGTGGGCGTGAAGCTGGGTGCGTAGGTCGTGCTCGATGTTGCCGGTGTCGTCGAACTGAAGCTGTTCTTCGACGTGGGTGAAGTACGCCTCTGCGGCGAGGGCTCCTGGAGAGGGCCACCACTTGTAGAGCGTCGCCTTGCTCGCCGGTGCGGCTGCTGCGATCTTGTCGAACGTCACGCCAGCGACGCCGTCGGTGAGGAGGATGTCGGCGGTCACGGCGAGGATTCCTCTTCGGACCTCCGCGGCCGGTCGGCGGCCGCGTCCAGGTCGTTCTGGCGGTGTTCTTGTCATGGTGGTGACGTACTCCTGACGGTGGTCCCTGAGGAGGGCGGATCGTCGATCCGCTCGTCGGGGTCGGTGATCGTGGGGCCGGGGTCGATGGTGATCGGCTCGAGGTGTGCGTTGACGTCGATGTCGTCGGCGAGGTCCGCTGCTTGCGCCGCTGATGAGGATGATGCTCTACGGCATGGTCTTCCCGATGCCGCCGGATCCGCCGGTGACGATCGCGACACGAGGGGCGGTGGTCATGAGGATCCTCCAGATGTGAACGGATTGTTCATTTCGAAGGTACATCGATATAGACAACCTGTCTACATCTTGGGTGGCTCCTCGTCGACGCCAGCTTTGCCCGGGCACGACCTGGACGGAGTGTTGTTGCGACCTGTGATGATGGCGTGGTGAGCGCGTACGAGGTCGGTCCGGACGGGTACGGCGAGCTGCTGTCACGGCTCAAGGAGCGGGTACGGGCGAGCCGGGTGCGCGCGGCCCGGTCGGCGAACACCGAGCTGTTGCGCCTGTACTGGTCGATCGGCAGGGACGTCTTGGACCGCCAGGAGGCCGCGGGCTGGGGCACGAAGGTCGTCGACCGGCTCGCGGCGGACCTGCGGGCGGAGTTCCCGGACCAGCGGGGCTGGTCCCGGCGGAACCTGCTCTACATGCGCTCGGTCGCCCAGGCCTGGCCTGACGGAGAGGCATTCGTGCAACAGGCTGTTGCACAACTGCCCTGGGGCCACGTGACAGTCCTGCTCTCCCGCCTCGACGACGCGACCGAGCGGGACTGGTACGCAGCCCAGGCGGCCGGACACGGCTGGTCCCGCGCCGTCCTGGAGAACCAGATCGCCTCGAAGGTCCACCAGCGCATCGGCGCCGCTCCCTCGAACTTCCCTGAGCTCCTCGTGCCGACCGACTCCGAGCTCGCGCAGCAGCTGGTCCGTGACCCCTACGTCTTCGACCACCTGGGCCTCAGCGGCCGCGTCCACGAACGCGACGTCGAGCAGGGCCTCATGGACAAGCTCCAGGAGACGCTGCTGGAGTTCGGGCACGGCATGGCGTTCGTCGGCCGCCAGGTCCGGTTCACCGTCGACGGCGACGAGCTCATCGTCGACCTGCTGCTGTTTCACGTCGAGCAGCTGCGCTACGTCGTCGTCGAGCTCAAGATCGGCCAGTTCGAGCCCGCGTACGTCGGCCAGCTCGGCACCTACGTCGCCCTCGTCGACGACCGTCTCCGCAAACCCGACCGCCACTCCCCCACCGTCGGGATCCTGCTCGTCGCCGGCCGCAACGAAGCCATCGTCCGCTACGCCCTCGCCGGCGCCAGCGCACCGCTGGCCGTCGCGAACTACACCTACGACAACCTCCCACCCGCAGAACAAGCCGCCCTCCCCCGCGCCGACCAGCTCCAGGCGATCCTCGACCTCGACACCACCGCGCCGCACGACAGCTGAAGACTCGCTCGACACCCGTCGCACCCTCGAACCCCGACGTCCGCGTCGGGGCCGGGATCAGGGGAGGGCTGGCTGGTCAGCTGATTCGGCCATCCGTGCTGGCCGACGGTGTGCGGCCCAGATCGCGGCACCGGCGAGGAGAGCACCGATCGCGGCACCGATCGAGTTGGTGAGCCAGTCGTTCGTGTCGCACGAGCGACCGAGTGCGGGAGTCAGCGCCTGCACGAGCTCAACTGCGGCGGAACCCGCGACGCCACCGAGGAACGCGACCAGCGGGCGGCGGCTCGCGATCGCGGCGAGCAGGACGGGCGGCACGAAGAGGATCACGTTGGCCATGAGCTCGACGCGGCCGAACGTCGGCAGAGTCCACCCGACGGTGCACCTTTCGACGACCTCACGGCTGGTTGGGACGAGCGCGAGCAGCAGGGTCGGCACGAGCGAGATCCAGAACAGCGCCCAGGTGATGCGTGGACGCCCGTAGAGCCACGCTCCTGCGAGGGGGCCGGTGATCAGAAGCAGAGCGAGGACCGCCGGGGAGAACCACGGGTACTGGACCAGGAGGGTAGAGATCATGGTGCGAGGACGCTCCGGCTCGAATCGGGCACGAGCACCCAAGAGTAGCCGTCATCATGCATCCCGACGCGAACGGTGGTGGCCGCCGCCACGCATCGGCTGTCGATGGTGAGGCGCCCTGGCGCTACGCACATCCACGCGCCGGGCGTCGCCGCCGCCCCGGGAGACGGCAGCCCCCCGGGAGACGGCAGCCCCCCCGGGAGACGGCAGCGGCCCCGGGACCTTCCGGTCCAGGGGCCGCTGCTCACTCCTCGGTCGCCGCTGCGACCGCGTCCACCGTCGCGACTACAGCACGTGCGCCAGGAACTCCCGGGTGCGCTCCTCGCGCGGGTTCGTCAGGACCTCGCGGGGGTCGCCCTGCTCGACGATCGCGCCGTCGTCCATGAACACCACGTGGTCACCGACCTCGCGCGCGAAGCCGATCTCGTGGGTCACGACGATCATCGTCATGCCGCTCTCCGCGAGGTCGCGCATGACCGCGAGGACCTCGCCCACGAGCTCGGGGTCGAGCGCGGACGTCGGCTCGTCGAACAGCATGAGCTCAGGGTCCATCGCGAGAGCGCGCGCGATCGCGACACGCTGCTGCTGACCGCCCGAGAGCTGCGCCGGGTAGTGGTCCATGCGGTCCGCCAGGCCGACGCGGGCGAGCAGCTCCTCGGCCCGCTCCTTGGCCTTCGCGCGGGAGAGCCCCCGCACCTGGACCGGGGCCTCCATGACGTTCTGGAGCGCCGTCATGTGGGGGAACAGGTTGAAGCGCTGGAACACCATGCCGATGCGTGAGCGCTGCTCCGCGATGACCTTGGGGTGCAGCCGGTGCAGGCGCTTGGTCCCGTTCTTCTCGACCTCGCGGTACCCGATCAGGTCGCCGTCGACGTAGATGCGGCCGGCCGTGAGGTCCTCGAGCTCGTTGATGCAGCGCAGCAGCGTGGACTTGCCCGAGCCGGACGGCCCCAGCACGACGCACACCGAGCCGCGCGGCACCTCCAGGTCCACGCCCTTGAGGACGTGCAGGTCGCCGAACATCTTGTGCACCCCGACGATCTCCACCATGGGTGCGGCGTCCACGTCGGCGCGCGACGCCGTCGGGCCTGCTGCCGCTGCTGCGGCCGCTGCGCCGGAGGGGCGGTCGAGAGCGTCCGCGGTCACGGGGTCACCTCCAGGAAGGGGTCGGCGTTCGCGGTCGTGCCCGACGCCGCTATCGCCTCCTGCTTGCTCGGCTTCTTGGGGCCCTTGCCCGGCTTGCGACGACGCGACGACCCCGTCGACGAGCCGAAACCGCGCCCGTAGTACTGCTCGATGTAGTGCTGGCCGACCATGAGGATGCTCGTGATCAGCAGGTACCAGATCGCCGCGACCATGAGGAGCGGGATCGGGAGGAAGATGCGGTTCGCGATCGCGCTCGACGCAAACGTCAGGTCGAGGCTGAACGGCACCGCGAGGACCAGCGACGTGGTCTTGAGCATCGAGATGGTCTCGTTGCCCGTCGGGGGGACGATCACGCGCATGGCCTGCGGCAGGATGATGCGCCGCAGGATCTTGCCGTCCTTCATGCCCAGGGCCTTCGCGGCCTCGGCCTGGCCCGGGTCCACCGAGCCCAGGCCTGCGCGGACGATCTCCGCGAGGTACGCGGCCTCGTTGAGCGCCAGGCCCAGGATCGCGGCGCGCGCGGCCGTGAAGAGGTCCGCGGTGTCGAACACGAACCACTCCGGCCCGAACGGGATGCCCAGGCTGAGCTTCGGGTACAGCACCGAGATGAGACCCCAGAACACGAGCTGCGTGTAGATGGGGGTGCCCCGGAAGAACCAGATGTAGAACCAGCTCGTCGCGCGCATGACCGGGTTGTCCGAGCGGCGCATGACCGCCAGGATCACCGCGAGCACGACCGCGATGGCCATCGAGGAGAACGTCAGGATCAGGGTCCAGCCCACGCCGCGCATGATCTGCACGTCCCGCAGGTAGAGCCAGACGACGTCCCACCGGAACTTGTCGTTCGTGACCAGGCCGTGCACGGCCATGGCCGCGAGGACCAGGAGGACCACGGCCGCCGCCCAGCGCCCCGGCCGGGGCACCGGGACCGCGTGGATGCGGTCCGGTATCCGGTCGGCGGGCACGGTCGCCGTGCCGTGGCTCGTGGAGCCACGGCTCGGGGAACCGTCGGGGGTCGGGGTGCTGGGCGGCTGGGCCATGGCTACCTCTGTTCTGTCAGGGGATCAGCTCAGGAGACCACGGGGTTGAGCTCGGCCGTGGTGACCGCGCCCGAGGTGTTGCCCCAGGCGTCGAGGATCGTCGTGTAGTCGCTGTCGTCGATGAGCTTCTGCACCGCGGCCTGCACGGCCTGCGCGAGCGCGGTGTCGTCCTTGGCGATCGCGATGCCGTGCAGCGAGTCGGCGAAGATGTCGCCGAGCTGCTCGATCTGGCCGTCGGTCTGGGTCACGGCGTACGCCACGACCTGCGAGTCCGCGTACATGACGTCGGCCTTGCCACCCACCAGGTTGGTCGTGACGTCGGCCTGGCTCGCGTAGCGCAGCGGCGTGATCTCGGGCTTGCCGGCCGCCTCGCACTCCGCCATCAGCTCGTCGAGCGCGTCGTCCTCGACCGTCCCCGTCTGGACCGCGATGCTCAGGCCGCACACGTCGGACGGGTCGACGTCCTTGGGGTTGCCCGCGGCCACGGCGTACGCCTCGCCCGCGCGGAAGTAGCTGACCATGTTGACCTCGGCCAGGCGCTCCGGGGTGATGGTGAAGCCCGAGACGCCGATGTCGTACTTCGAGCCGATCGCCGGGATGATCGCGGAGAAGTCGGCGTTGGACACCTCGACGTCGAGGCCGAGCACCGCTCCGACGGCCTTCGCCAGGTCGACGTCATAGCCCACGATCGTCTTGCCGTCCTCGCCGATGAACTCGGCCGGGGCGTACGTCGCGTTGGTGCCCACCGTCAGGGTGCCGGCCTCAACGACGTCGGCGGGGAGCATCGCGGCGATCGCGTCGTCCTTGGCGATGCTCGACGGGTCGAACGACGCCGCGGCCGAGCCGCCGTCGGTGGGCGAGGTGCCCGAGCCGGTCGAGGCGTCGGTGCACGCCGTGAGCGCGAACGTCGCGGCGAGGGCGGTGAGGGCGGTGAGGACGGGCAGCCTGCGCATGGGGGTCTCTCGTTTCATGGTGGTGAGCTCCGGCGCCGACCTCAGGGGGGTGGGTCACACGCCGCGCAACGCGGGCAGCACGGAGCGGCGCCGCACCGTTGCCCACCCAGTTTCCCGCGCGGGCGCCCGGACTGGCAAAACGGCGCCTCCCACCGGGTCCGTCCGGGCCCCGCACCGAGGTCCGGTCACCCGCGCACGAGGTCGGTCAGGGAGCTGGGCACAGCCGCCTGACCGACCTCGGGCTCGGTGCACCCGAGGAACGGCTCAGGACACCGGCGGGTTGACCACGGCCTCGTCCAGAGCACCGTCCGCGTTGCCCCACGAGGCCAGGATGTCGGTGAACGTGCCGTCCTCCATGAGGACCGTGAGCGCGGCCTGGATCGCGGCCGCGAGCTCGGTGTCGGCCTTCGCGGTCACGATGCCCTGCGGAGCCGAGTCGAACACCTCGCCGATCTGCTCGATCTCTCCCTTGGTCTGCTCGACCGCGTACGACACGATGGGCGAGTCCGCGTACATGATGTCGGCCTTGCCGCCCACGAGGTTGGTGGTGGCGTCCGCCTGGTTGTCGTAGCGCAGGATCTGGAGCGGCTGCTCGCCGTCCTCCTCGCACGTCGTGCTGATCTCGGCCGCGCCCTCCTCCTCGACCGTGCCCGTCTGGACCGCGACGGTCAGGCCGCAGATGTTCGCCGGGTCGACGTCCTTGGGGTTGCCCTTCTGGACGGAGAACGCCTCGCCCGCGTTGAAGTAGCTGATCATGTTGGCCTCGGCCATGCGCTCGGCCGTGATCGTGAACGACGAGATCCCGACGTCGTACTTGGAGCCCAGGGCCGGGATGATGCCCGGGAAGTCGGCCGACTCGATCACGACCTCGAGCCCCAGGACGGCACCGACGGCCGAGATGATGTCGATGTCGTAGCCGACGGGCGTGGAGCCGTCCGACGCGATGAACTCGGCCGGCGCGTACTCGGTGTTCGACGCGACGACGAGCTGTCCGGCGCTCGCGACGTCCGCCGGCAGCAGCGCTGCTGCGGCGTCGTCCTTCTGCACCGACGTGAGGTCGAAGGGTGCTTCCGTCGCGGTCTCCGCGGAGGTCCCGGTCGACGGGGAGTCGGAGGGCTGCGAGGCGTCGGTGCAGGCCGTGAGGGCCAGGGTCGCCGCGGCCGTGACGGCGACGAGGAGAGGCATCTTGCGCATGAGGGCTCCGATCGGGTGGGTACGTCGTGGCGCGTCACTCTAGGGCGCATACGTCTCGCCCGCGTCACGGAGGGGTTTCGGTTCGACACCGGACGGGGCCCGGCACCGGCGTCCCCCGTGGCCCGGCAGGGAACCCGACGGCGTCGCTCGCCCCCTCCGGACCGCCCCCGGAGAGCCATCCTGTAAAAAGAGAGCGCCCCTTACCTATCGGTTGCGCTACTGTCGGCGCGCACCGACAGACGGCCGCCACCGGCGGCGGCCGCACCGATCCGGAGGGAGCCGCCCGTGCCACGAACACCCCTGTGCCACCGTCGGATCCCGTCGCCCTCCCACCCCCGGACGGACCTCCCCGGATGACGGGGCGCGCAGTGCTCGCTCGGCAGGCTCACCGGAGCCGACCAGCGCCCGCCCCACCCCACCCGCAGCCGCGCCCGCCCCCTCGACGTGAGCGGCGCCGTCGGGCTGCCCTGCCGCCCGCCGCGCCGTCCGCCGCGGTACGAGGCGCCCACCGACCGTCCCGTCCCACCCACCGGAGGAACCCGATGACCGACGACCCACCCGTGCACCCGCCCACGGCCGGCCCCCGCCGCACGTCCGCCCTCCGGGCCGTGCTCGCGGCCCGCGCCTCGCGCTGGACCGACCTCGCGCAGCTCCTGCCGCAGGCGGGCAGGCCGCTCGTCGCCGCGGCCGCGCTGCTCAACGTCCTGCTGGGGCTGCTGCCGCTCGCGTTCATCGTCCTGGTGGGCTACGTCCTGTACCTCGTCCCGCAGGTCGCGGCCTCCCCCGGGGCCGACGGCGGCAGCGGGCAGGCGGGCTGGTCGGACCTGCTGACCGCCCTCGGCCTCGCCGTCGGCGTGTTCGTCGTCCAGCAGGTCCTCGCCCCGTTCCAGGCGGGCGTGACCGAGGTCATCGCGCGCCGCGTCGACGAGCACTGCATCGACCGGCTCATGACGGCCGCGCTGCACGACGCCCCGCTCGACGCGCTCGAGCAGCCCGAGGCCCTCGACCTGCTGGCCGAGGCGCGCGCCGCCTTCGCACGCCAGGCCCGCCCGCCGGGCGACGCGGCCGCGGCACTGCTGTCGCTCCTGGCGCGCTACGTCCAGCTCGTCGGCGCGGTCGTGCTCGTGGGCATCGTGGTGTCGCCGCTCGCAGGCATCGTGATCGGTGCGACCGCGCTCGCGATCCGGTTCGGGGTCCGCGGGACGCTCGGGAAGTTCGCGGACATGTGGGACTCGCTGGCAGGGTCGCGTCGCAAGGTCTTCTACCTGCGGGACCTCGCCACGGGCTCGCGCGCCGCCAAGGAGATCCGCCTCCTGGGTCTGCTCCCCTGGGTCCGTGCGCGCCTGCGCTCCGACACGATGGCGGCCTACGAGCCCGCGTGGGCCGGGAGCCGCAAGCTCCAGTTCTGGCCCATGATCGGCCTGTCCGGCGTGGGCCTCGTGGGTGGCGCGGTCGTCCTCGTGCTCGTCGCCGACGCCGCGGCGTCGGGCCGCCTGAACCTGTTCGAGCTGGGCGTCGCGCTCCAGGCCGTGCTCATCCCCATGCGGTTCGGCGTGTACTTCCCCGAGGCCGACGTGCAGACCCAGTTCGGTCTGCACTCGTACCACGCGCTGCGCACGTTCGAGCGGCAGATCGCGTCGGCCCGGCCCGTGCGGTCCGCCGCCCCCGTCCCCGTGCGGCGACCTGAGCAGGGCATCCGCTTCGAGGGCGTGCGCTTCCGCTACTCCGACGACACCCCGTGGGTGCTCGACGGCCTCGACCTCGAGCTCGGCGCCGGGCAGTCCACGGCGATCGTGGGCCTCAACGGCGCGGGCAAGACCACGCTCGTCAAGCTCCTGGCCCGGCTCTACGAGCCGACCGAGGGCAGGATCCTGGTCGACGGCGTCGACCTGCGCGAGCTCGACACGCAGGACTGGCAGCGTCAGCTCGCGCTGATCTTCCAGGACTACGTGCGCTACGAGCTCTCGGCCGCCGAGAACATCGGCCTGGGCGCGCCCGCGCTGCTCGACGACCGTGAGGCCATCGAGGCCGCGGCCCGCAAGGCCGGGGCGCTCGACGTGCTGAGCGGCCTGCCGCAGGGTCTCGACACCACGCTGTCCCGCCGCTACCCCGGCGGGCGTGACCTGTCGGGCGGTCAGTGGCAGCGGGTCGCGCTCGCCCGGGCGCTCCTCGCGATCCGGGGCGGCTCGTCCGTCCTGGTGCTCGACGAGCCGACGGCGCAGCTCGACGTGCGCGCCGAGGCCGAGTTCTTCGACCGGTTCCTCGCGACCACGGAGAACATCACGAGCGTGGTCATCTCGCACCGCTTCTCGACGGTCCGCCACGCGGACCGGATCGCGGTGATCGAGCACGGTCGTGTGATCGAGTGCGGCGACCACGTCGAGCTCGTGGCGCTCGGGGGCCGGTACGCCGACCTGTTCGAGCTCCAGGCGCAGCGCTTCCGCGACACGGCCGCCATGGGCGCCGTGCCCGGTCCGCACGCCGCGCCCCAGGGCGAACCCGATCCCGCGGCCGACGCCGCGGAGCCCGTCCCCGCCACGCAGAAGGAGAACGCCTCGTGAAGACGCTGTGGAGCGCCGCGCGCTTCTTCCTCGTCCTGGGCTACCGCACCGACAGGCGCCGCCTGCTGACGGCCGCGGTGCTCATGACCATCGGCTACCTCGCCGCGCCGCTCGTCGGCGTCGCGCTGGGAGCCCTGACCAACGCCGCCCTGGACCAGCAGACCAGCCTGGCGGTCACGCTGGGCGCGGTCATCGCGACGCTCCTGATCTTCGAGCTCATGATGGGGCACTTCGCGCACCTGTACTACTTCGAGCTCGCGGACCTGCAGCAGCTCGAGCTGACCGACGAGGTCGCGACGCTCGCGCACTCCAACCCGCAGATCGACCAGTTCGACCGACCGCGGTTCGCCGAGCTCCTGACCCTGGTCACCGAGGGGCTGCAGCGCGTGCGGTCGGCGCTCGAGGCGACGCTCCAGCTCTCGGGGCTGCTGCTCCAGGTCACCATCACGACGGTCATCCTCGCGATGGTCGAGCCGTGGCTGCTGCTCCTGCCGCTCGCGGCGGTCCCGCCCGTGCTCGTCAACAACCGGGCGCAGAAGCTGCTCGACGCCGCGCGGGACGAGTCGGCGCACGAGATCCAGCTCTCGACGCACCTCGTCTCGCTCGCGACCACGGGCAGCTCGGCCAAGGAGGTGCGCCTGTTCAACGCGCAGGCCCCGCTCGTCGCACGGCAGCGTGCGGCGTGGTCGGCGACGACGGCCCGCCTCTGGTCGGTGCACCGTCGCAGCGCGCTGCTGCGTGCGGCCGGGCAGGCGTGGTTCGCGTGCGCGTACGGCGTCGCGGTGTTCCTGGTCGTGCGCCAGGCCGTGACGGGGTCGGCGAACGTGGGTCAGGTCGTCCTGGTCATCACGCTCGCGGTCCAGGTCAGCGTGCAGGTCTCGGGGGCGCTCGCGCTGCTGGGCACGCTGCAGGGCGTGGGGCGCACGGTCTCGCACGTCGAGGAGCTGCGCGTGGCGGTCGCCCGTCCCGCGCGGTCGTCGTCGGCGGACGCGTCCGAGGCCGTCCCGGCGACCGGCGAGGTGCCCGACGGCGCCACGGCCCCGGGTGCGCCCGGCGCCCCGGTGGACGGCGCCCCGGTGGACGGCGCCCCGGTGACGGCGTCGTCGGGCACGGTCGCGGCCCCCGCGGCCGGTGCTGCCCCGGCGAGCGGTGTGCCCGTGCGGCTCACGCGCGGCATCCGGTTCGAGGACGTGACGTTCACGTACCCGGACACGGACCGCGTGATCCTCGACGGCGTGAGCCTGGACGTGCCCGCGGGGTCGACGCTCGCGGTCGTGGGCGACAACGGCGCGGGCAAGAGCACCCTCGTCAAGCTGCTGTGCGGGCTGTACCGGCCGACGTCGGGACGGATCCTGGTCGACGGCGTCGACCTGCGGGACGTCGACGACGCCGAGTGGCAGGCGCGGACCGCGACCCTGTTCCAGGACTTCGCGCGGTTCGAGCTCACGATCCGCGAGAACGTGGGCGTGGGGCGGCTCGAGTCGCTCGACGTCGACGAGGACCTGTGGGGCGCGCTCGACCGGGCCCGCGCCCGGAGCATCGTCGAGAAGCAGTCGGGCGGCCTCGACCAGCTCCTGGGGCACGGGTACGGGAACGGCGTCGAGCTGTCGGGCGGCCAGTGGCAGACCCTCGGGCTCGCGCGCACGCTGCTGCGCCGCGACCCGTTGCTGCTCGTCCTCGACGAGCCTGCCGCGGCCCTGGACGCGGCGGCCGAGCACGCGCTGTTCGAGCGGTTCGTCGCGACGGCCGACGAGGCCGGGCGGGCCGGGGGCGCGATCACGTGCTTCGTGTCGCACCGGTTCTCGACCGTGCGCGACGCGGACCAGATCGTGGTCCTCCACGCCGGGAAGGTCCGCGAGCACGGCGACCACGCGACGCTCATGGCGCGTGGCGACCTGTACGCCGAGCTGTTCGGCCTGCAGGCCGGCGCGTACGCGTAGCCCCGCGGTGCCGAACCCGAGGTTCGTCAGGCAGCTCACCCTGGTTGCCCGACGAACCTCGGGTTCGGCGCCGTGGCGTCAGGACGGCTCGTGCTCCACGCCCCAGTGGGCCGCGAGCCGGCGCGCCTGCTCGTCGAACCCGCGCTGCTCGGCGGCGGTCAGCGGCCGGAAGATCTGGGTGTCGAGGCGCAGCGTCCGCGCCGTGAGGGCGTGGCGCCAGCGCCCGACGACCCGGCCGTCGACCGCGATCACGTGCAGGAAGGGCGACTCCTCCGCACCGGGCAGGCGCAGCGGGAGCACCGCGGGGGCCCCGGCCGAGAACGGGTCGCGCACCAGGTCGCGGCTGTCCTTGTAGGAGACGAGGTACTCGTCGTACCCCTGGAGCAGGTCGACCTGGACAACACGGCCGTCGGGCGCCGTGATCGGTGGTCCGTCGACGAGCCGCCAGAACGTCAACCCCTCGGCGTCCCCCGCGCCCGCGGCCTGATCGACCTCGGTGCCGAGCAGCGCCAGCCCCTCACGCGTGCGCGTGAGCGTGAGCCCCGACCAGCCCGCGAAGTCCTTGACCGTCGCGAGACCCCGGCTGCGCAGGTAGCGGCGCAGCAGCTCGACCAGGGCCGCGTCGTCGTCGTACGTCGCGCCCAGGGGCCCGTACCCGGCCGGCACGCGCTCGTCGAACGCCGCGTACGTCTGCTGCCTGCCGCGCAGCGCACCGCTGACCAGGACCCCGTCGAGCTCGGCCCGCATCAGCACGTACGTGAACGCGAGGCCGGTCGACGGCAGGCCGCGCTCCGCGAGCAACGCCGCGAGCTCGGCACGCGTGCGGTGGTTCCCGTCGACGACGGCCCCCGCGAGGACGTCGGACGCCGCGGCGTCCTGCGCCGGGCCCCCCAGGTCCGGGTAGTACGGACGGTTGAGGCGGTGCACCCGGGGTGCGGTGAGGCGCAGGAGCCAGCGGGCGTCGTCGGGCAGGACGTGGTGCCACGTGGGGCGCAGGACGTGCGTGCGCAGGACGTCCCCCGCGGAGAACGCGTCCCGCACGGACGCCGCGGACGGCGTGCCGTCCGTCCGCTGCGCGAGCCCCCACAGCGACGGGTGGAACTCCTGCGACTGGACGGCCCCCAGGTGCCCGACGACGTCGCGCACGCCCGGCAGGCCGTCGCCCCGCAGGCGGTGCGCGGCCAGGCGGGTCGCGACGACCGTCGCCGCGTCGGGCGCCCCGGGCCCGGTCACGCCGCCCGCCGGGCTCACGACACCGCGAGGTCCGCGAGCGCGACGTCCTTCCCGGCCAGCTCGACCCGGATCGCGCCGTCGGTGACGCCGACCGAGGTCAGCGTCACGCCCTCGGGGAGGTCGAGCGGGACGGTCAGGTTGGTCACGAGGCGCGCGATCGAGGGCGGCAGGTCGGAGACGGTGACGGTCGCCGGGCCGAGCGTGAGCGCGGAGACGTCGACGGCGATCGTGTTCCCGTCCACGCGCGGCGTGAGCTTCGCCGAGAGGGGCACGCCCAGGACCTCCATGCTCGCGACGAGCAGGTCCCCGTCGGTGCTGAACGCGACCGGTTCGCCGACCGCCTCGCTCACGACCGCGTCGAGCGACGACGGCGCGAGCAGACCTGTCGCCGTCCCGGACTGCACGACGTACGGGTCGCTCGTCCCGACGTCACGGGCGTCGAGGCGCAGGTCCGTCACGGTGTACCCGCCGAACGTCGCCGTGGCCGCCGACCCCGTGACGTGCCCCAGCTCGCCCGCCGCGACCTGCGTCAGGAACGGGAAGCCCAGGATGTCGAGGTTCGCGTCCGTCAGCTCGACGTCCCCCTGCTCCATGGACCGCACCGCGGTCCCCTCGGCGATGCGGACCGTGACCCGGTCGACCACCACGAGCACGAGCACCAGGGCGACGACCCCGCCGACCACCCACCACCATCGCTTCATCCGCCCACAGTAGGTGCCCGCGCTGGGCGCCGCCTGGGCGTTGCGCATCCGTGACCTGCGGGGTAGCGGCCCCGGCCGGGGAGATCACCGGGCGACCAGGGTCGGCGCCCGCCTAGGGTGAGCCCATGACCCGCCCCGTACGCATCGGTGTCCAGCTCCAGCCCCAGCACGCCGACTACCGGCAGATCCGGGACGCGGTCGCCCGCGCCGAGGACGCCGGGGTCGACGTCATCTTCAACTGGGACCACTTCTTCCCGCTCACGGGCGACCCCGACGGCAAGCACTTCGAGTGCTGGACCATGCTCGGCGCGTGGGCCGAGCAGACGAGCCGCGTCGAGATCGGGGCGCTCGTCTCGTGCAACAGCTACCGCAACCCCGACCTCCTGGCGGACATGGCCCGGACGGTCGACCACATCTCGGGCGGGCGCCTGATCCTCGGGATCGGCGCGGGCTGGTTCGAGAAGGACTACGACCGGTTCGGCTACGAGTTCGGCACCGCGGGCTCCCGCATCGCGGACCTCGCGGACGCCCTCCCCCGCATCAAGGCCCGCTGGGCCGCCTCGAACCCGGCGCCGACCCGCGAGATCCCGATCCTCGTCGGGGGCGGCGGCGAGCGCAAGACGCTCCGCGTCGTCGCCGAGCACGCGACGGCGTGGCACTCGTTCGGCGACGCCCCGACGCTCGCCCGCAAGAGCGCGATCCTCGACGAGCACGGCGCGGCCGTCGGGCGGGACACCGCCTCGCTCGTCGAGCGGTCGGTCGCGGTCAACCGCCCGCCCGCCGAGGTCGGCGACGAGCTCGTGGGCCTCGGCGCGACGCTCCTCACGGTCGGGGTGAGCGGGCCCGAGTACGACCTGTCGCTCGTGCAGCAGTGGGTCGCGTGGCGCGACGCGCGAGCCCGCGGCTGACCCGTCTCACCCCTCGGATGCCGTACGGCGTCCGGGAACAACGACCTGGTGGTCGCGGTTGCCGCAGTCATGGCCACCCCACCACCAGCGTCGTCGCCCTCCGCGCCCCCGCGCGCCACCCGGATCACCGTCGGCTTCGTGCTGCTCCTGTCGGCACTCACCGCGATCGGCCCGCTCACGATCGACCTGTACCTCTCGGCCTTCCCGCAGATCGTCACCGACCTCGGCACGACCGAGTCCCGCATCCAGCTGACCCTGACCGCGACGCTCGCGGGTCTCGCGCTCGGCCAGCTCCTCATCGGTTCGCTCTCGGACGCGATCGGGAGGCGGCTCCCGCTGCTGACCGCGCTCTCGCTCTACGTCCTGGCCTCGGTCGGGATCGTGTTCGTCCAGTCGATCGAGATGCTGACCGTGCTGCGGTTCGTCCAGGGCCTCACGGCCGCGGCGGGCATGGTCCTGTCGATGGCGATCGTGCGCGACAACTTCGAGGGCTTCCAGGTCGGCAAGGTCATCGCCCGCCTCATGCTCGTCGTGGGCGTCGCCCCGATCCTGGCCCCGACGATCGGCGCCCAGTTCCTGCGCATGGGCTCGTGGCGTCTGATGTTCGTGGCCCTCGCGGTGTTCGGCGTGCTGCTGCTCGTCCTCGCGGCGCTCCGCCTCAAGGAGTCGCTGCCGCCGTCGATGCGACGCACGGGAGGGACCGTCGCCGCCCTGCGCTCCTACGGCTCGCTCGTGCGCGACTGGTCGTTCTTCGGGCTCGCGCTGCTCGGCGGCTTCTACATGGCCGCGATGTTCACGTACATCTCGGCCTCGACGTTCGTGTTCCAGGAGCAGTTCGGCCTGAGCGCGCAGCAGTACGCCATCATCTTCGGCGCCGGCGCGGTGTCCGTGACGATCGGCAGCCAGGTCAACGGAGCGCTCGTGGGGCGCGTCACGCCCGAGCAGATCCTGCGCGTGATCGTGCCGGTCGGCATGGTCCTGTCGGCCGCGCTGCTCGCCGCGACCCTGAGCGGTGCCGGGCTCCCCGTCCTCGTCGCCCTGATCGTCCTGACGCTCGGCACGGCCGGGTTCGTCATGCCCTCGGTCCCGGCCGTCGCCCTCGAGCGCAACGCGCACCGGGCCGGCAGCGCCGCTGCCCTGCTCGGGGCCATGCAGTTCGGGGTGGGCGCGGGCATCGCGCCCCTGACCGGCCTGATCGGGGGCGACGTCACGATCACCATGGCGGCGGTCATGTTGGGCGTCATCTCGGTCGCGGGCCTGCTGCTCCTGAGCCTGACGCGCTCGCTGCGGGCTGCGCCGGTCGACACGACGGTCCACGCCCTCCCCGCGACCGACGACTCCCCGGCGGACGCGAAGGTCGCGGTCCCGGCCAGCGGGTGACCGCTTCTCTTCGTACCGTGGAGAGGTGCCCCGTCCCCCGCGGGGCACCGCAGGTCAACGACCGATCAGCAGGAGCGACGACCATGGACTGGAAGCTCGAGCTCGTCCCCGTACCCGTGTCGGACATCGACCGGGCCAAGGCGTTCTACGTCGACCAGGTAGGTTTCCACGCCGACCACGACATCCCCGTCAACGACGAGCTGCGGTTCGTCCAGCTCACCCCACCGGGCTCGGCCTGCTCGATCGTCCTCGACGTGAACATGACCGACATGCCGGCGGGCGCGCAGCGCGGCCTGCAGATCGTGGTGCCCGACGCCGACGAGGCCCGCCGGCACCTCCTCGACCGCGGGATCGACGCCCCGCCGGTCGAGGACCTGCCGTGGGGCAGGTTCACGTACTTCGAGGACCCCGACGGCAACACCTGGGCTCTGCAGCAGCTCGTCCCGCAGGCATGACGCGGGCTGCTCGCGCCCGGTGAGCCCCACGCGACGCGACGCGCCTCGCGAGCTGGGCGGCGCCGTCGGGCCCGACGACGGCACGTACCCCCTCCGGGTCCGCTCCGCCGGGAGCATCGCGGCCCTCGACCAGGTGCTCGTGGCGTGCCGGGCGTGCCCACGCCTGGTCGCGTGGCGCGAGGAGGTCGCGACCGTGAAGCGGGCGTCGTTCCGCGACGACACCTACTGGGCGCGGCCCGTGCCCGGGTTCGGCGACGAGCGGGCGGGGGTCCTGGTGGTCGGGCTGGCACCGGCGGCGCACGGCGCGAACCGCACGGGGCGCATGTTCACGGGCGACCGGTCGGGCGACTTCCTGTTCGCGTCGATGTTCCGCACGGGGTTCGCGAACCAGCCGACGTCGGTGAGCGCCGACGACGGGCTCGTGCTGACCGGCATCCGCGTCACGGCTCCCGTGCGCTGCGCCCCGCCCGCGAACAAGCCGACCCCGACCGAGCGCCGGACGTGCGCACCGTACCTGGGGCGCGAGCTCGAGCTCGTCGGGCCACGGGTCGCCGTGGTGCTGGGCGCTTTCGGGTGGCAGGCGCTGCTCGCGACGCTCGACGACCAGGGGTGGGTGGTGCCGCGTCCCCGGCCGACGTTCGGTCACGGGGTCGAGGTGCGGGTCCTCCACCCCGACGGTCGCCGCCTGACCCTGCTGGGCTGCTTCCACGTGAGCCAGCAGAACACGTTCACGGGTCGCCTGACGCCGGAGATGCTCGACGCCGTGCTGCTGCGCGCGCGCGAGCTGAGCTCCTGACGTCACGGGGTCACGGGGTCACGGCAGGCGCGGGCGCATCTCGTGAGCACGCACCGAGACGGCGAGCCGACGCTGCTGCACGACCTGCAGGCGTTCGCCGCCCACGATCCTCAGGGCCTCGCGGCGCGCGATGATCGCCATCCGGCGCAGCTCACGGTCCAGTCGTCGGTCCTCCACGGTGTTCTCCCTCCGCGCCGGCGGCGCCCCTGCGCGTGCCTGCCCCTGGAGGGAGCGGCGGGAGAGCGTCCTGTGACAACGCTGCCACCGACCCGCTCCCGCGCCGTCAGGCTCGCACCGTGAGCGTGCTCGCCCCGTTCGCGAGCCGGCGCACCTCGATGCGTTCCGCGATGGACTGCTTGAGCGCGTCGACGTGGGACACGACGCCGACGACGCGGCCGCCCGCGCGGAGCCTACCGAGCTCGCCGAGCACCGCTTCGAGGGTCTCGGGGTCGAGCGTCCCGAACCCCTCGTCGACGAACAGCGTCCCGAGGTCCACGCCGCCGGCCTCGGCCGTCACGACGTCGGCCATGCCGAGCGCGAGGCACAGCGACACGTAGAACGTCTCGCCGCCCGAGAGCGTGCGCGGGTCGCGCGCCTGCTCGGTGCGGTGGTCGAGGACCTTCATCGCGAGGCCGGTCCGGCGCGTCCGGACGTCCTCCTTCTCGTCGGAGCGTTCGAGCTCGTAGCGCCCGTCGGACATCTCCCGCAGCCGCTCGTTGGCCGCCGCGACGACGTCCTCGAAGCGCCTGACCAGCACGAACGTCGCGAGGGACAGGGCCTTGGCGTTGTCGGTGCCGGACCCGGCGGCGAGCGCGGCCATGCGGGCGACGGGCGCGGCCTCCTCGCGGGCATGGACCCAGGCCGTCAGGGTGGTCTCGATCTCTACGGCGGCGGTCGCGGCAGCGGCGGCGCGGCGTGCGGCCCCGTTGGCCTGGAGGGCCACCATGCGCTCGGCGGCCTCGGCCTGCCCGACGGCGTCGCGCGCCCCGGCGAGGTCGACCTCCACGTCCGCCGGCAGGGCGGCGACGGCGTCCTCGGCCAGCCCGTGCCGGATGCGCTCGGCGTCGGCGTCGACCGTGCGGAGCGTGCGTTCGAGGGCCTCGCGCTCGTCGGCGGGCAGCAGGGCGTCGAGGGCCTCCTGCTCGTCGTCGAACCCGGCCTCGGCGACGACCGTCGCGACCTCCGCGGCGCGCGCCGCCACGGCGTCCGACGCACGGGCCACCGCGGCCTCGGCGTCGAGCAGAGCGCCCACGGCGAGCACGCGGTCGCGGAGCGCGGCGTCGATGACCGCGACGGGGTTCGCAGGTGCTCCGTCGTCGGCCAGCGCGTCGGGGAGGTCGGCGTCGGCGAGGAGCGGGCCGGTCGCGTCGACCTCGGCGGCGATGTCCTGGCGGTCCTGCTCGATCCCCTCCGCGAGGGCGTCGAGCCGGGCGCTCTCTCCCGCGATCCGCTCGGCGAGGGTCGAGGCGAGCGCGGTCAGGGCCGTGGTCTCGGTGTCGAAGGCCGCGAGGTCGGCGGCGGCCTCGGAGCGTTCGGCGACCGCGGCGGACGACTCCGCCACGAGCTCCGCTGCTTCCGCGAGCCGCTCCTGGGCCTGCTCGATGCCGACGCCACCGGCCGTGCGCAGGAACCCGTCCCGTCGTTCGCTGAGCGTCGCGACCTCGGCCGACACCTCGGCGACGAGTCGTTCGGCCGTCCGGCGCGTGGCCTCGGCGGCCTGGACTGCGTCCCTGCCGACGTGCGCGTCGCTCGTGCGGGCGGGAGCCGGGTGCTCGTGAGCCCCGCAGACCGGGCACGGGTCCCCCGGTGCGAGGTCCGCGGCGAGCTCGCCCGCGATCCCCCCGAGCCAGGCCGTGCGCAGCGCGTGCTCGGTGTCGGACGCGTCGCGCGCTGCCGCGACAGCGGCCTCCTGGCGGGCCTGCGCGGCGCCGAGGGCCGTGGCCGTCTCGGCGGCCTGGCGAGCGGCCCGCTGGACGGACTCCGCCGCGAGGACCTTCTCCTGCCGTTCGCCGAGGCGTCCTGCGACGTCGGCGAGCGCGTCGCGCCGGGACTCCCGCTCGGCCCGCTGCACGGGGCGCGTCTCGAGGTCGGCGAGCACCCGACCGCGCTCCTCGCGGTCACGCTCGACGTCCTTGCGACCGTCGACGAGCTCTCGCTCCCGGACCGGCAGCGACTCCCCGACGGGCAGCAGCCGGGCCAGACGCGTGCTCGCGGCCGCGAGGCTCGACCGCAGGACCTCGAGCGCCGAGACCTCGGCCGTCGCGAGCGCCTCCGGTACGTCGGTGCGCGCGAGCAGGAGGCGTTCGTGCGCCGCGGTGCGCTCCTGGGCGGCGCGTCGGGCGCCGTCGAGCACGGGCGCCACGACCGCCGCGCGCTGCGCGGCCGCGAGGACCTGCCGGTCGGTCTCCACCTGGTCCGCTGCGGCGTTCAGCGCGGCCTGCTCGGCGAGCAGGGCGTCGCGGCGCGCGATCGCGGCGCCGAGCGTGCGTGCGGCCTCGAAGGCGTCGCGGGCCGCGACGAGTGCGGCGTTGGCCGAGATCTCGCGGGCACCGAACTCGTCGGCGGTCCGTCGCATGGCGGTGACGTGACGGTGGACGAGCGTGCGGACGGACGGCGCACCCGCGGCCTGGTCCTCGCCGACCGCCACGGCCGCGCCGGGCCCAGCCGCCGCGAAGAGGTCGCCGAGGCCGTCCGTCGGCAGCCCGTGGGAGGCGTCGGGAACCGCGACCTCCGGCCCGTCCGACGTGTCGAGCGGCCCGGCGAGGCGGGCGTCCTCGCGCGCCGCGTCGCGCAGCGTGGCCGCGGCCTCGCTCGTGAGCCCAGCAGCACCGACGAAGTTCTCGACGGCCCCGGTCGCGGCCGCCCTCGCGGCGGACACGGACCCCTGGGCCTCGCGGTTGAGCGCGGCGAGCTCGCTCTGCACGCGGTCGTAGACCTCGGTGCCGAACACCTTCTGGAGCAGGCTGCGACGGTGCTCGGGGTCCGCGCGCAGGAAGCTCGCGAACTCTCCCTGCGGCAGCACGATGGTCTGGACGAACTGCCGACGGTCGAGGCCGACGGCCCGCTGGATCTCCAGCCCGGCCTCGTCGAGGCGCGTCGAGAGGAGTTCGCCGGGCACGTCCTCCGCGCTGCCCCCTGCTGCCGCGAGCGCCGCCAGGTCAGCGCCCGCGAGCCGCCAGAGCCTGACCCCGGCCTGCTGCGTCGTGGTGCCCGTGCCGCGCTTCTTGGCACGCTGGAACTCGGGGGTCCGGCGCACGCGGTAGACCCCGGAGCCGGTCTCGAAGACGAGGTCCACGAAGGACTCGACGTCGGGGCCGGCGTACGCCGAGCGCAGCCGGTCCTCGCTCGCGGCCTCGGACGCGACCTTGCCGTACAGCGCGAACACGACGGCGTCGATGATGGTCGACTTCCCGGCCCCCGTGGGGCCTTCGAGCAGGAAGATGCCCGAGGTCGCGAGCTCGGCGAAGTCGATCACGTGCCGACCGGCGAACGGCCCGATCGCCTGGAGGGTCAGGGTGTGCAGGTGCATCAGGCGCTCCGCTCGCTCGCGAGGGCCCGTTCGAGCGCGGTGCGCAGCGCGGCTCGCTCGGCCTGGTCGGGGCCCGCCCCCGTGACGTGCTGGACGAACTCGTGGGTCACCTCGAGCGGGTCCCGCCCCTGCCCGACGACGGAGATCACCTCGCGCTCGGCCGTCACCGGGGGGCGGTGCTGGACCTGGAGCGCGTGCGGGAACCGGGCGCGGACGCGCGCGTACATCTCGGTGGGCCGGGCCGGGTCGGTGACGAGCACGCGCAGCCAGTCGTCGGTGTGCGCCTCGCCCGCGGCACCGAGCAGCTCGTCGAGCGTCCCGCTCACCTCCGCGAGACGACGCGGGACCGGCGCCGCGAGGAGCTGCGTCCGGGCGTCCCCGGTCGCGTCGAGGTCGACCAGCACGGTCGACTTCTTCTGGTGCATCTCCGAGAACGAGTACGCGAGGGGCGAGCCGGAGTAGCGGGCCACGGTCGCTGCGCCGTCACCCTGACCAGTGGTTTCACGTGGAACACGGCTCGGAACCGTGACGGTCTGCGGGCCGTGCAGGTGACCGAGGGCGACGTAGTCCACGCCCGCTCCCGCGAACACCCCGGCAGGGACCGAGTCGACACCGCCCACCCGGATGTCCCGCTCGGACTCCGAGGCCAGCCCGCCCACGACGAACGAGTGCGCCACGACCACGTTGCGCAGCCGCTCCCCGCCCACCTCACGACGTCGCGCGACGTCCGCCGAGACCCGCCGCATCGCGGCGGCCGTCACGGCCTCGTGCGATCTCGGCAACGGGCCGTGCCCCGGAGGCGCCCCGTCCACCGTCTCCGCGCCGGGGCCCGCGTGCCCGGCGGACGCGTCACCGCACCCGCACCCGTCCGCGAGGTCCCACCGGACGGCGTCCGGGTCGAGGTAGGGCAAGGCGTAGACCGCCACGCGCCCACCCGGACCACCGCGCGACGCGGGGTCCAGGACGACGGGCGTGCCGACGTCTGGCACACGGGTGCGGAAGTGGACGCCCGCCCGCATGAGCGAGGCACCGAAGCCCAGCCGGATCGCCGAGTCGTGGTTGCCCGGCGTCAGCACCACGTCCGCGTGCTCGGCGAGCCGCGCGACGGTCTCCGAGAGCAGGGTGACCGCGTCCACGGGCGGGATCGCGCGGTCGTACACGTCGCCCGCGACGACGACCGCCCCGACCCCCTCCGAGCGGACGACGTCCACGAGGTGGTCGAGGTACGCAGCCTGGTGGTCCAGCAGGTCGACGCCGTGCAGCGAGCGACCGAGGTGCCAGTCCGAGGTGTGCAGGATGCGCATGCCCGAACGGTAACGGGAGGCACCCACACGTCGTGCGATCGAGGACCGCAGCGATGACGCCTGAGCGCTACGACCCCGCTGCGGCCGTCCGCACGACGGGGATGGTCCCGCTCATGCCGATCATCTCGAGCAGGTCCTCGAGCGAGCTGGTCGGGTCCTGGAGCACGACGGCGCGCCCGTCCTCCGTCCCCAGCATGTAGACCTGGAGGATGAAGGCGATACCGGACGAGTCGATGAACGTCACCCGCCCGACGTCGATCGTCACCGGCCCGGGGTGCGTCAGGACCTGCGCCATGGCGTCGCTCGCACGGTCCCGCAGCGCGGCGTCGATCTCTCCCCACAGGGTGATGAGGGACCCCTCGGGGGTCGCCTCGAAGCTGATGCCGGCGTCGTACGTACTGGGGATGGTCATGCTCTTCTCGTGCTCCGTCAGTCGGTGAGGGTGGCCTCGCGGACCGTCCTCCTGGTCAACGATCGGGCAATGAAAGGTGTTCCCGGGACCGGGATCCGTGGGGGTCAAACCCTGTGAGGTTAGACCGGCTCGGTCACGTCCGCGACCTGCGCGGCCAGTGCTGTGGCGAGACTCGCACCGTCCACGGTCGCCGCGACCCCGTGCGCACCCGCTCCGATCGACACGAGCGGGGACACGCTTCGCCCGCCCTCCTGCTCGCGGTGGACCACCAACGCGTCGGCGACGACGGGCCAGGCCGTCGTCGCACCGAACGGCGTGATGGTGCCGCGCTCGTAGCCCGTGACGTCGCGAGCCACGTCCTTGTCCGGCATGGACAGGCGCGAGACCCCCAGCAGAGCCCTCAGCTTGGGCCAGGAGATGGTCCGGTCGCCCGGGACCAGGACGAACAGGTAGTCGTCGTCGCCGCGGCGCACCACGAGGGTCTTGACGATGTTCGCCGGTTCGATGCCACGTGCCCGGGCGGCCTCCTCGAGCGACCCCACCGGTCCGTGCCGGGTGATCGTGAACTCGAGCCCGGAGGCTTCCAGCGCGGCGCGTGCCCGCTCTTCGCTCATGCCCCGACCCTAGGTCTCCTCGTCGACTCTCACCTCGCGAGACGCGCGACCGCCACGTGTCGTCCACGTCACCTCCTCCCGACGTCCCCGCCCGGCCCCGGTCGCGCACGGCCCGGCCCGGTGCTTGCATCGAGGGACGTCGAGCAGACCCGTGCGAAGGAGAGCGATGCAGCCCGAACCGCCCCCGCTGCTGCGGCCCGAGCGCCGTGGGCGATCGGGCATGGACCGGGTGGGCTCGGTCGCGACCGCCGTCGTGCTCCTCGCCCTGGTCGCCCTGTGGCTCGTCCCGACGGCCGTCGACGAGGGCACCCCCGCGACCACGACGGAGATCGCGGCGGGCAGGGTCGTGACGGTCTCCGACGGCGCCTCGACCGCGACCGTCCGGTTCCCCGCCGGCTGGTCCACCGCTGCCGACATCACGTCCGGGGACGCGAGCGAGTCGACGTTCGAGGGCGGCAGCCTCACGGTCGAGCGCCGGGGCGTGGAGGTCCAGATCGAGGTCGTCTCGGGCGTCGAGAACCCGAACGTCTTCTTCACGCGGCGGGCCCGGCTCGCCGAGCTGACCACGGGCACGACCTTGTACGACGCGCGGATCGTCTCCGAGGGCGACCCCGCGGAGGTCTCCGGCGTGTTCCGGTCGGACGGTCCGGCCGCCGCGTCGCTCACGGTGAAGGCCACCCCGCAGCATGCCCAGGGTGGCGTGTCGATCCTCGCGTCCGGGACGTCGTCGGACCTGCAGGCCCAGGCCGAGGCCGTGGCGGCCCTGGTCGAGGCGGTGACGATCTCATGACCGACCCGGTCCGCAACGTCCCCGTGGTCCTGCCCGCCGCAGGAGCCGCACGACGCAGCCGCGGCCTGTTCCCCCGCTACCAGTGGGCGACGTGGCTCTACGGGGTGTGCCTGGTCGTGACCGGCTTCTCGATGCTCCGGACCGCCCGTGGGGACCTGTACCTGACCCCCGAAGGGCTGGGGATCGGGCTCCTGCTCGCGGCCCTCGTCACGCTGCTGCTCACGGCGATCGTCCGACGGCTCGACCTGTTCGAGGACGAGCCCGGGCCCCTGCTGCTCGCGGCGTACGCGTGGGGATTCGTGGTCGCCCCGACGATCGTCGCGGTCGCGAACGACCACCTGATCGCCGCCCTCGAGCGCGTGGGCCTGGCCTCCTGGTCGGCGGCCCTCGTCGGCCCGACGGACGAGGAGCTCGTCAAGGTCCTCGGCGTCGTCCTGGTCCTGTACGCGGGACGCGCGCACGTGACCAGGCCGCTCAACGGTCTCGTCTACGGAGCGATGGTCGGGCTGGGGTTCGAGGTCAGCGAGAACGTCAGCTACGTCGTGCAGGGCGCGATCATGGACCCGAGCTCGGACGTCGTGGGCGCGCTCCAGGTGGGGCTGAGCCGGGTCCTGGTCGGGTTCGGTGCGCACGTGATGTTCAGCGCGATCGCCGGGTTCGGCATCGCCTACGCGCTCACGGCGTTCCGTGCCTCCGCGGCCCGGCGCGTCACCGTGGCGCTCGGGGCGTACCTGCTCGCGTGGGCCCTGCACTTCGCGTGGAACGCCCCCGAGGTCTTCTTCCCGTCGTCGGAGGCCGGCGCCTTCGCGGCGGTCGTCCTCAAGTACGTGGTCCTGGTCCTCGCGTTCGTCCTCGTCGTCCGGTACGCCCGGCGCATCGACCACCGCTGGTTCGAGGCAGTCCTCGCCGACCAGCCCGACGACGTCGTCACCCCCGGCGAGATGGTGGCGCTCCGGTCCCTCCACGCGCGACGGGCGGCCCGCAAGGCCGCTCGCCGTGCGGGCGGACGGGCCGAGGGCCGACGCCTCGCGGACCTCCAGGAGGCGCAGCTCCGGCTCGCGACGCTGCTGGGCCTCCACCCGGACGGGTCGCCGCCCGTGGAGGTCCAGAAGGAGGTCGTGCGGGAGATCCGCGCGCAGCTCCTGGTGCCGGTGTAGCCGCACCGGCAGCCCGACCGGCTCGTCAGCCGAGGTGCACCACGTCACCCTTCCAGCCCCGCCGCAACCACCGGTCGTGCGACGCGACGACCACCGCTCCCGGCCACGTCTCGACCGCGGCCATGAGCTCCTCGGCGAGCGCGAGCGACACGTGGTTGGTCGGCTCGTCGAGCAGCAGCACGTCGGGGGCCTGCGTGACGAGCATCGCGAGCACCACCCGCCGCCGCTGGCCCACGCTCAGCATCCCCAGGGGCCGGTCCAGGTCGCGCGGCGCGACGAGCCCGTGCGCGTTCACGAACGGCCGGTCCGCGGGGTCCTGTCCCGTCACGAGGGCGAGCAGGTCGCGCGGGGTGCGTGCGTCGTCGTGCAGGCGGACGTCCTGCTCCAGGAGGGCGACCTCCACGCCCCGCGCACGCCCCACCGTGCCCGACGACGGCAGCAGGTCCCCCGCGAGCACGTGCAGCAGCGTGGACTTGCCGGACCCGTTGGCCCCGGTCACGAGCATCTTGGCGCCGGGCGCGAGGTCGATCGACGGCACCCCGGCGGCCCGCAGGTCGAGGCGAGGTCGGCCGGGCGACGCGTCGTCGGGCGCGGTCGCCCCTCCCTGCACGACGACGTCGCGCGCCCACAGCGCGAGGCCGTCGGTCCCGTTCGCCGCGCCCCGGGATCCCCGCCGCCCGCCCGAGCGGCCGGGGGACGAGCTCGTGGCCCGCTCGCGCACCAGGTGCGGTGGCGCGAACCGCAACGGCTCCGGCGGCTTGCGCACCTGCTCGGCCTGCAACGTGTCGAGGCGCTGCTGGGCGTTGCGCACGCGCCGCGAGACCTGCGACTGCACGCGCTCGCCCTTGGCGTCGTAGAGCAGCTTGGACTGGTTGCCGCGCTCGCGGTCGTGCGAGACGTTGCGGGCCGTGGTCGCGACCGACCGGCGCAGCGCCTTGAGCTCGTCCTGCTCGGCCGCGAACTGCTGCTCCCAGCGGGCGCGCTCGACCCGCTTGGCCCGCAGGTAGTCGCGGTAGCTGCCCGCGTACAGCGTGCCGCCCGTACGGCCCGCGGAGCTGGCCTCCTGCGAGGGGTCCAGGTCGAGGATCTCGGTGCAGACCTCGTCGAGGAACACCCGGTCGTGGCTCGCGAGGAGCACCGCCCCCGGAAGGGCGCGCAGCGCGGACGCGAGGAACTCGGCGGCCTCGTCGTCCAGGTGGTTGGTCGGCTCGTCGAGCAGGAGCGCGCCGGGCTGGCGGATCAGGAGCGCCGCGAGGCCCAGGCGCGTGCGCTGCCCGCCCGAGAGCCGGGAGACCAGCCGGTCGCGGTGGATCACGTCGAGCCCCAGGCCCGCGAGCGCCCGGGCGGCGCGGGCGTCGGCCCCCCACACGTCCGACTGCTCGGCGCGCGCGAGGGCCAGGTCGTAGGCCGCGGTGAGGGCGTCGACGGCGTCGGGACCGGCCGGGTCCGTGCCGCTCGCCGGTGCCGACGGTCCGGCGAGCGCCGCGGCGGCCGACTCGAGCTCGCGCTCGATCTTCCGGACCCCCGCGAGGGCGTCCTCGACGACCTGGCCGACGGTCGTCGTCGGGCCGTAGGGGAACTCCTGGTGCAGGTAGCCGAGGTCCGGCGGGCGCGTGACCACCCCGGAGTCGGGGTCCTCGACCCCCGCGAGCAGGCGCAGCAGCGTCGACTTGCCGACGCCGTTCTCGCCCACCAGTCCGGTCCGGTGACCGGGGTCGACGGCGAGGCTCACCCCCGCGAGGACCGTGCGGTCGCCGTACGACCGGGTCAGGTCGGTGGCGGTGAGGAGGGCTGGGGAGGCGTGGGGCATGGGATCACCTGACGAAGAGGGCGCCGTGGCGGCACGGAGGCTGCCGGCCGACGTCGGGTGCCGTCGAGGCACGACGGCAGGCCGTCATGCCGCGGGGCGGCGTCGGGGCGCGAGAAGAAGGGGGGCTCGCGGGCAGGCTCAGATCCACATGGTCGCCAGCCTACGGGTCGCGGACCCTGGTCGCGAGCAGATATCCGCCCCGAGGCCCCCACCGCGCGGCCTCCGCGCACGCCTGGTGGCGGGCTAGGCCTCGGTCACGCCCAGCAGGCGGGCGTGGAGCGCCCGGACCTCGTCGGTGAGCGTCGGCTCGGGCCCCGACACGGGGATGCCGGGGGCCACCACGTGGACAGGCAGCGGCGCGACCGGGCCCGGCAGGAAGCCCCACTCCTTCCTCCAGCCCGCGAGCTGCTCGCTGCTCGCCGCGTACACGATCCGGCCCAGCCCGACCCAGGCGTGCGCCGCGCTGCACATGGGGCAGTGCTCGCCCGACGTGTAGACGGTGGACGCCCGTCGCTGCTCCGGGTCGAGGTGCTCGGCGGCCCACCGGGCGAGGGCGAACTCCGGGTGCTGGGTCGCGTCCCCGCCGGCCACCCGGTTGCGGTCGGCGCGCAGGACGACCCCGCCGGGGTCGACGAGGAGCGAGCCGAACGGCTCGTCGCCCGCGTCGAGCGCCTCGCGTGCCAGGTCGACACAGGTGCGGAGGAAGGCGTGGTCGTCGGCGCCAGGGCGCTCGACGGTCGGGGTCGTCATGGCTGCGGCGTCGATCCTGTCGTGAGGTCGGTGGTGGACGTCCCCAGGTCCGTCGGTGGCTCTGTCGACCCGTCCGACCCGTCCGACCCGGTCGGGGTCGGGTCGGGGGTCGTCGTCGGGGGTGGGGTCGTCGGGGTTGTCGTCGGCGGTGGCGTGGTCGGCGGTGGCGTCGTCGGGGTGGTCGTCGGCGGTGGCGTGGTCGGAGGCGGCGTCGTGGTCGGAGGCGGTGTCGTCGGAGGCGGTGTCGTCGGCGGCGGCGTCGTCGGCGGAGGGGTCGTCGGCGGCGGCTCGGTCGGCACCGGCGTGGTCGGCGTCGGGGTCGGCACGGGGCTCGGCGGCACCGCCGGGGCGACGGGTGTGGACGGGACGGCAGGCGTGTCCGGGACGGGCGGCGCCGTCGGGGTCTCCTCGGCTCCCGGCGTGTACCGGTCCGGCATGGCCCCCGCCGCGTAGAACTCGAAGTGCCACGGCTCGGGCTTGCGACCGTCCGGGCGGGCCCACGAGGGGTTGTCCCAGCCGTACTCCGGGGCGTGCAGACGCATCCACCGGTACTCGGCGCTCGTCCCGTTCGACACCGGCGACCCGACGTCGATCGCGAGGCCCCACCCGTGCTGCGACGTGCCGGGCACGGCCGCGAGGAACGGCTTGGCGGCCTTGACCGCGACCTGCGCCCCGTAGCTGCGGTACGAGTCGGTGATGCGCAGCGGCTTGCCGAACGCCTTCTGGTACTCGACCGCGAGCGCGTCGAGCTGCTCGGCCGCGTCGCACCGGAGGCTGTGCGCGGGAGCGAACGCGAGCGGGCAGAGCACCGAGTCCGGGAGCTGGCCGTTGGCGTACTGCGCCGTGCTGCCGGCGTACCGCGCGACCGCTGCCGCGAGCTGGTCGGCGAGGGTCCCGCCTGCGGGGACGACGCCGTCGGCCGGGACCACGCCCACGGCAGCGAGCGCGTAGGCGGGGCCCATGAGCTCGGCGAGCTGGGTCGCCGCGGCGACGACGTCGTCGATCGTCACCACGCCGGCATGGTCCGCGGACTCGTCGTCGGTCGGGGCCTCGTCGTCGACGGGGGCCTCGGGGTCGACGGGCGCAGCCGGGTCGACGCCGGGGTCGAGAGGCGCAGCCGGGTCGGCGGGGGCGCCGGGGAGGCCGGACTCGGGGTCGTACCCGTCGGCGGCCCCCGCTGCGGGGGCCTGATCGGCCGCGCCCGACGGCGGGACGCCGGCCGGGCCCGTCGCGGCGCCCGGCTCGGGGTCGGTGGCCAGGGCATCGGCTGCCCCGCCACCCGCTCCCGTGGTGACGTCGACCGGGTGCGCTGCGGGTTCCGCGGCCGCGAGGTCGTCCGTCCCGGGAGACGTGGGCGCCGTACCGGTCGTCGGTGGAACGGCTCCCCCGGCGGCACCGGGATCGACGGCCCCCGACCCTCCGGGGACGGACGGCGCCTGCGGCGCGAGGGGCGCGGGGACCGGAGGGGTCTCGGCGAGGCCGTCGTCGGGAAGCCCGGAGAGGTCGTCGCCCCCCGGAGCGCCCGGCGTCAGGGGCGCTCCCGGCGCCGCGGGCGTCTCGCCGGACGCCACGACCTGCTGGGCCTGGTAGGTGGCGAGCAGCATCCCGAGCTCGGACCTCGCCTGCAGGACGACCTCCGAGACCGCCAGGTCGCTCCCGAGCACCTCGTCCGACTGGTCGAGCATCCGGACCACGCGGTCGAGCTGGACCTCCTCGCTGGGGGGCTCGTAGGCCGGGGCACGCAGCCCGAACGCTGCGCCCGCGACGGGCTCCTCCGCGACGTACTGCACCGACCACGCCTCGCGGTGCGTCAAGGACGAACCGACGAAGCCGACCGTCATGACCGACCCCAGGACGAGGGTCGACGAGAGGATCAGGGGGACCGCCCGGGCCGACCGGGACACCCGGTGGCGCGGTGGGGCGGGCGGCGGCGCGGGAAGGCTCTCGGGGAGGGTCTCGGGGGCCGGCGCGGGCGCCGACGGATCCTCCGTGCCGGCTGCGTCATGACGCGCTCCAGCTCGACCCGCCGGGCGGCTGGCACGCACACGGTGCGTCGGCAAGGTCACCACGAGACTCCCATTGTCCGTTCTGCGACGTTCGACCGTGCGAGGGTATCGGCGAACATGGCCAGATTCCAGCCTGAGGGAGTTTCACGGTCCGCGCCACCCCGGTCCCCCGGGGGTCGGCGGGTGAATTCTCATGTTCCGTCGGCACAATGGACGGATGGACACCCACGCAACGCAGATTCCTGCCCGCGGCCGACGCACCCGCCGGAGCGCCGCCGTCGGGCTCGCGCTCGTCCTGTCCGCGTCCGCGCTCGGTGCGTGCAGCGACGACGGGAGCATCACGATCCCGGAGATGACGATCTCGACGGACCAGCTCGACCAGCTCCTCGACGACGCGAAGGCGCAGGCCGAGGCCATCGGTGGAGACGTCCGGTCCCTGGTCGACTCCCTGGGCTCGCTCCCCGCGGACCAGCGCGCGCAGGTCGAGGAGGCGGTGGCAGCGGCCGAGACCGCGTCGCAGGACCTCGAGGCCGCCCTCGACGAGGCCGCGACCGCGAGCGAGGACACCAAGGCGCAGGCCGAGCAGCGCGTCACGGACGCGCGGGCGCGGCTCGACGAGGCGTCGGCCCAGCTCCAGTCGGCGTCCGAGGCCGTCAGGTCGGCCGACGAGACCGTGAGCAGCTCGCTCGACGAGCTCCGCCAGCAGGTCGAGAAGTTCTCGCAGGACGTCGAGGGCGCCACGTCCTGACGGGCTGAGGTGCGGGCGCCGAGCCATGGACCGCACGGCGACCGACGGGCAGACTGAGGCATGCCGTCCGCCGCCCCGACGCCGAGCCCCGGCCCCACCGACCAGCGTGTCCCCGGCCCGTCCGCACCGGACGCACCGGACGCACCGGCGTCGGAGGCCGCGAGCGCCTCAGCACCCGACCTCGACCTCGACGAGACCCTGGCGCTCGCCGGCATGGCCCTCGGCGCTGCGCTGGCCGAACCCGAGCCCCTCGGCGGTTCCACGAGGTCGCTCGTGGTCCGCGCCCGCGTCGTCGCGGGACTCACGACCGACCGCCTCGACCCGACCTGTGCCACCGCGCACGCCCGAGGCAGCACGGTCGTCGTCAAGCGCTTCCTCGACGGCCCCTCCGCGGCCGGGCTGCCGTTCGAGCACGAGGTCGCGGGTCTCCTGACCCTCGACCGCACGCCCGTGCTCCTGGCGGTGGACGAGGCGCACCGCCTGCTCGTCATGAGCGACGTCGGCGACGGCCCCACGCTCGCCGACCTGCTGCTCGGCACCGACCGCGACGCCGCCTGGCAGGGCGCGCTCGACTGGGCGGCCGCGCTCGGCGAGCTCGCGGGCGCCTCCGGGCCGCACGTCGAGCGCTTCTCGGCCGAGCTCGCGGCCCGCGGCGTCGTGCGCGGCTGGGACCTCGACGCGTACGCACGCGCCGGGGTGCACCGGCTCGTCGAGGCCCTGCCCACGCCCACGGGCCTCGCGCGCGACCCGCTCGCCGCGACCCTCGCGTTCCTGCACGACGACCTCGACGCGCTCGCGCGCCTGCGCGCACCGGGGAGCACCGTCGTCGTCTCCCCCGGGGACACGTGCCCCGACAACGCCGTCCGCACCCCCACCGGCTGGGTCTTCCTCGACCTCGAGGACACGAGCGTGCACCACCCTGCGCTCGACGCCGCCTACACGCTCATGCCGTTCTCGACGTGCTGGTGCGTGTTCGACCCGCCCCCCGGCCTGACCGACGCGCTCCTCGCCGCGTTCAGCGCCGGGCTCGGCAAGCACCTGCCCGACGCCGTCGCCGAGCCGGCCTGGACCCGCGACGTCCTGGTCG
Source organism: Oerskovia sp. 140933 (assembly GCF_059651515.1). Classification (NCBI taxonomy): domain Bacteria; kingdom Bacillati; phylum Actinomycetota; class Actinomycetes; order Micrococcales; family Cellulomonadaceae; genus Oerskovia; species Oerskovia sp. 140933. The sequence continues at coordinate 16,606 of NZ_JAMXIO010000026.1, read as the reverse complement.
CGAGCGCGGGCTGGATCCTCGCCATGACCGGGTGGCTGCTCGAGGGAGCGGTCGAGGACCGCCCGCGCGTCGGGCCCGAGGGCCGCTCGCCCTCGTACCGGCAGCTCGTCCTGTCCCGCTGGCGCTGGGGCGCCGAGCACCTCCGAGAGGCCACCCCGAGCATCGCCGCCGTCCTGTCCGACGGCGTCGCGTGGGCCGAGCGCGAGTGGGGACCCACGCCGTCGGGCGGGTATCCCGCGTTCTCCTGACCTCCGCGCGGCCGCTCCGGCGGCCCGGCGGGTCCCGCTGGTCCCGCTGGTCCCACCACGAGAGGACCTAGGTCCCCCGCGTTCCTCGACCTTCTACCCAGGTCCGGGCCCCCGCGCTCGGATGGAATGGTGTCAACGCACCGGATGGGGATCCGGTCCTGGAGAGGAAGACAGACGACATGAGTGCAACGATCGAACGTCCGGCCAGCTCGGCCCGCTCGGCCCGAGCAGCACGTGCCGTCCCTCACGACGTCACGGGGGCGACCACCACCGCGAGCCTCGCGGTCCGCGGAACCCTCCCCACGCAGATCGTCCTGGGGATCTTCCGGATCGTCATGGGCTTCTACTTCGTGTGGGCCTTCCTCGACAAGACCTTCGGCCTCGGCTTCTCGACCCCCTCGGAGCGCGCCTGGATCAACGGAGGCAGCCCCACGGCAGGCTTCCTCGGCGGCGTCCAGGGACCGTTCGCCGGATTCTTCAACGGGATGGCCGGTGCCGCCTGGGCCGACTGGCTCTTCATGGCAGGCCTCCTCGGCATCGGGCTCGCCCTGATGCTGGGGATCGGGATGCGGATCGCGGCCATCGCCGGGACCGTCCTCCTCGGCTTCATGTACCTGGCCTCCCTGCCCCTCGTCACCAACCCGATCATCGACAGCCACGTCGTCGAGGCCCTCGCGATCATCTCGCTGGCCATGATCGGCGCCGGTGACACCCTCGGCCTCGGCCGACAGTGGAAGAGCCTGCCGCTCGTCCGCAAGAACTCCTGGTTGGTCTGATCCCCGGTTCGGCGACGCGATCCGCTCGCCACGGCGATACACCCAGGAAGACGCGGGGAACCGCAGGGAACGCGAGACCCTGTCCCCGCCCGACGGCCCTCCCGGTCACCTCCCGGAGGGCCGTCCCTCTTTCCTCGGTCGGGCGGCCACCCGCCGCCCGACCGAGGACGCACCGTCGGAGCTCACGGAGATCGAGGGGGTAGTGATGGATTACCTGAAGACCTACCACGCACACCAGAGCGCCGTCCCGGTCCTGCCGAGGCCCGTCCCGGCCCGAACTTCTGACAGACTCACGTGGGTGACCGAGTCTCTTCCCTCTGCCGTCGCGCACCGCGTGCTCGACGCCGTCGTCGCCATCACGAGCAACCTCGACCTCGACACCGTGCTCCGCCGCATCGTCGAGGCCGCGATGGACCTCACCGGAGCCAAGTACGGTGCGCTCGGTGTGCGCGACGGGGAACGCCTGGGCCGGTTCGTGCCCGTGGGCATGGAGGACTCCGAGGTCGAGGCGATCGACCACTGGCCCCACGGGCACGGCCTGCTGGGCGAGGTCATCCGCAACCCGCACCCGCTGCGCGTCGACAAGATCGAGGGCTACCCGGCCGCGTCCGGCTACCCCGCCGGCCACCCACCCATGCACACGTTCCTCGGGGTCCCGATCCAGGTCCGCGACTCCGTCTACGGCAACCTGTACCTGACCGACAAGCGCGACGGTTCGCCGTTCACGCGCGACGACGAGGCCGCCGTCCGGGCCCTCGCCGCCGCCGCGGGCGTGGCCGTGGACAACGCCCGCCTGTACGAGGACGGGCGCCGCGTCGCCGTGCTCGAGGACCGCGAACGCATCGCGCGCGACCTGCACGACGTCGTCATCCAGCGCATCTTCGCGTCCGCGATGACCCTCATGAGCACGACCAAGCACATCGAGAACGAGCTCGTGCGCTCGCGCGTCGAGGAGGCCGTCAACGACCTCGACGACACGATCCGCGAGATCCGCTCGACGATCTTCGCGCTCCAGGCCACGACGCCACCCGAGGCCAGCCTCCAGGAGCGCCTGACCGCGGCGGCCGATGCCGTGGCGTCCGCGCTCGGGTTCGCGCCGTCCGTCGTGATCGAGAGCGACGACTCGTCGCTCGTCCCCGCCGAGGTGGCCGACCAGCTCGTGGTCGTCACGGGCGAGGCCCTGACCAACGTGGCCCGGCACGCGCGGGCGTCGCGCGCCGACGTGCGCCTGCGCGTGACCGACGACGCCATCACCCTGACCGTGGTCGACGACGGGATCGGCTGCTCGGGCATCGACGCGGGCGACCACCGCGGTGGGCTGCACAACCTCGCGACGCGCGCCGAGGCGCTGCACGGGACCCTCGCCGTCGGACCGGCCGAGGCCGTGGCGCGGGAGGTCGTGGGTGCCCGTGGGGCCGGGGCCGACGCCGCGACGACAGGCGACGGCTCGTCGCCCGCGGTCCCGACGGGCCGCGGGACCGCGCTCGTGTGGCGGATCCCGAACGCCTGACGGTCAGCCAGGAGCGCCCGACCGGCTGCGGAACTCGGTCACACCAGTCCGAGGTAGTGGATGACGGCCTGCTCCACCGTCGTGAGCTCGTCGTGGTTGAGGTAGTCGACGGGATCTCCTACGAGGTAGGCGGTGTCCACGGTCCGGATCTGGTCGACGAGGAGCAGCGTCTGCTGCCCGTCGATCACGAGCTCGGGACGGAACGTCGCCGGTCGGGCGCTGGTCGAGGTGGGCACGATCGTCGCCACGGACCAGCTCATCTCCGAGGGCGAGAGGACGAGCCCGTACCGGCGACCGCCCTGTTCGTGCCCTCGCGGAGCGCCGAGGTCGACCCGATAGACGGCGCCGCGGATCACCAGGCGTCCGGCTCGTCGTTCAGGTTCTCCCCACGCAGCATCTCAGCGTCGGCACGGGCCTGGTCGAGCCACTGCTCGTGGGCCACGAGGTGCAGGCCGCGGCGCAGGGCATCGCTCGTGGACATGCCCTTGCGGGCGATTTCCTCGAGGAGGCGACGGTCCTCGGCGGTCGGTCGGAAACCGATGGTGCTCTGCGACATGCTTCTACCCTAGGCGCCTGTTGAACATCTGTCGAACACCCACGAGCGCTGCGTGACCCGCGCGCCCGCGCACGCCCCGCCGTCGGGCGATGCCCTGCGGCACGTGCGGCTCAGCCGCGCGGGCGGTCCTCGGTGCGCATCTCGGTCGCGAGGACCGCGACCTGCGTGCGGCGCTGGAGACCGAGCGTCGACAGGATGTGCGACACGTAGTTCTTGACGGTCTTCTCCGCGAGGAACAGGCGCTCGCCGATCTGCCGGTTCGTCATGCCCTCGCCGATGAGGTCGACGATCTGGCGCTCCTGCGGCGACAGTCCTTCGAGGCGGTCGACCTCCTTGGCCTGCGGCGTGCGCAGACGGTCGAGGATGCGCGCGGTGCTGACCGGGTCGAGCAGCGAGCCGCCGCCCGCGATGGTCCGCACGGCACCCACGAGGTCGGAGCCGTGGATCTGCTTGAGGACGTAGCCCGACGCGCCCGCGAGGACCGCCTGGAACAGCGCCTCGTCGTCCGCGAAGGACGTGAGCATGAGGCAGCCGATCTCCGGCATCTCGGAGCGCACGTCGCGGCAGACCTCGACGCCCGAGCCGTCGGGCAGGCGCACGTCGAGCACAGCGACGTCGGGGCGGACGGCACGGATGCGCGTCAGCGCGGACGCGGCCGTGCCCGCCTCGCCGACGACCGTGATGTCGTCCTCGGCCTCGAGGAGGGCGGCGACGCCGCGGCGGACGACCTCGTGGTCGTCGAGCAGGAAGACCCGGATCGGGTGGGGGGTGGTGCCCATAGGGAGAACTTATCGGAGTTGTGTCAGAACAGGGGTGCCGGGTGGCGCGCACGCGCCCGACGGCGTCGCTCGCCCGGGTGCGCCGGCGCCGCCCGGGCGCGGCACGGTGCCCCGGGCCGGGAGCGCGGGTGGGCAGGTGCGCCGGGACCGTCCTACCGTGGCGGGATGCCACCCGTTCCCACCGAACCGTCCGTGAACCGCCCGCACGTGCCCCGCTTCACGGGCCTCGTCAAGCCGCACGAGGCCTTCCCTGCGAACGCTCGCCTCGACCGTCGCATGAACGACCGGACGAACCGGCGGCAGCTCGGGCCGCGCACCGACGCAGCCCTGGTGCGGCTCACGACGGCCGCGAACCACAGCGTCCTGTGGATGGGGCTGGGCGCGGGACTGGCCGCGACCGGGGCGCGGGGGCGCCGGGCCGCGGTGCGCGGACTGTGCAACGTCGCTGCCGCGAGCGCGGCCGCGAACCTGCTCGGCAAGGTGGTGTTCGGCGGCGACCGCCCCTCGGCCGCGCCGCTGCCCCTCGTGCGTCGGCTGCGCCGCTACCCCACGACGCCGTCCTTCCCGTCGGGGCACTCGGCCACCGCGGGGGCGTTCGCGGCGGGAGTCGCCCTGGAGTGGCCGGCGGCCGGGCTGGTCGTCGCGCCGGTCGCGGGAGCCGTCATGTACTCGCGCCTGCACGTGGGCGCCCACTGGTTCTCGGACGTGATCGGTGGTGCGGCGCTGGGTGTCGGGCTCGCGGTGCTGGGCCGGTGGCTCGTGCCGTCGCCGCCCGGTCCGGAACCGGACGTGCCCGCCGGGCCGCCCGCGGACGTCCCCGCTCTCCCCGACGGCGAGGGCCTGTTCGTGGTCGTCAACACGTCGGCCGGGTCCGGGCGGATCCTCAAGGAGGACCCTCTCGAGGTCCTCCGCCGTGACCTCCCGAAGGCCCGGGTGCACGTCCTCCGCGAGGGCGACGACCTGCCCGCGCTGTTCGAGGAGGCGGCGCGCGGTGGCGGGTCCGACGGTGGCGACGGGGCACGCCCCGCGCTCGCGCTCGGGATCAGCGGGGGCGACGGGACGGTCGCGACCGCCGCTGCGGCCGCCCGTGAGCACGGTCTGCCCCTCGTGGTCCTCCCCGGCGGGACGCTCAACCACTTCGCCAAGGCGGCCGACCTCACCTCGATGTCGGCGACGGTCGCCGCGGTCCGGGACGGGACCGGGGTGAGCGTCGACGTCGCCGAGCTCCGCGTCGAGGGGCACGACCCGATGACGGTCCTCAACACGTTCTCGCTCGGCATCTACCCCGAGCTCGTGTCCCAGCGCGAGCGCGCCGAGAAGCGGCTCGGGAAGTGGCCCGCGACGGTGTGGGCCACCTCGCGCGTCCTGCGCTCGGCCGCCCCGCTGCGGGTGTCGGTCGACGGGGCGGTCGGCCACTACTGGTCGTTCTTCGCGGGCGTCAACAGGTACGTCCCGCAGAACCTCGCGCCCGTCGAGAGGGTCCGGCTCGACGACGGCGTGCTCGACGTCCGCACGGGCCGCGCCGAGAAGCGGTACAGCCGGGTGCGCCTGTTCCTGGAGACCGTCGCGGGTGGCGCCGCGTCGTCGCTCGCGCAGCGGGTCCGGCCGCTCGGGCGCCACCTGGCGGTCGACTCCTGGACGGCCCCGGGCCTCGTGCTGCGCCTCGGGGACGGCGCACCGCACGATCCCGTGATCCTCGCGCACGACGGCGAGACGCTCGAGATCGACGGCGACCGGGTCACGGACGCGACGCTCACCATGGTGCGCGGAGCGCTGCGGGTCTACGCCCCCACGGACCCCGCGGCGGGGTGAGCACCCGGGTGGCGCGCCGATGCACCGGGGTGCGCTGCGTCGTCGGGCGGCCGTGACGACGGGGCCCGACGCCGCCGCTCCCGTCAGGCGGTCGGGTCGACCGGCGCGTCGGACACGTCCGGCGCCGGGCGTTCCTCCTCGCGCAGGCGCGGCTCGGTGCGGCGCGCCGGGTCGAACCCGGCCTTGTCGGCGTAGAACGCGCGGACGAGGTCCATGTCGGCGCGCACGTCGCCCGTGAGCTCGAGCGTCGGGCCGAGGCCCGCGGTCATGGTCGTGCGGTCCACGTACCCCAGGGTCACGGGCATGCCGGTCTCCCGCGCGATCCGGTAGAACCCCGACTTCCAGTACTCGCCCTTGCTGCGCGTGCCCTCGGGCGTGATGACGAGCGAGAACACCTCGCCCGCACGGACCCGCGACACGATGTCGTCGACGACCCGGCTCGGGTCGCTCCGGTCCACGGGGATCCCGCCGAGCGCTCGCGCGAACGGCCCCATGACGCCCTTGAACAGGGTGTGCTTGCCGAGCCAGCGCACCCTGACGCCGACGCTCGCGGAGATCGCGAGCATGAGCACGAAGTCCCAGTTGGACGTGTGCGGGGCGCCGATGAGGATGCCGGGACGGTCGGTCGGTGGCTGCTCGGTGCGCAGGGTCCACCGGCTCACGGCCCAGTAGGCGCGCGCCAGGGCGCGACGGACGATCATCGGGCGGCCTCGGGGGCGCAGGGTTCGGGGTGGGGCACGGCAGCAACGCTACCTGCGCTCACGGGGTGCCCTGCCGCCGCGCGGGACGCCGGCCGGCCCGCTCGAGAAGTGTGGGCGAAATCTCCACGAACTGTCCATGTCCTCCCTGTCTTTTCCCAGGTTCGCCGTGCAGACTTCTCGGCATGACGTCGCCGAAGACATCACGACCAGCCGCACGGCTCGCCGCCGCCAGCTTCCTCGCCCTCGCGATGATGCTGCCGCTGAGCGCGACCGCCACGGCCGCCGAGGTCTCCCGCCTCATCGAGGACACCCAGTGTCAGGTCGACCTGATCGGCGAGGACCTCGAGAAGGCCGCCACCCAGCTCGCGTCCCTCCCCGCCGGCCTGCGCGCCGAGGTCGAGGACGCCGTCGGGAACGCCCAGGCCGCGACCGACGAGGCCAACGCCGCACTCGCACAGGCCGCTGCCGACGAGTACGGCGACGGCCGTGCAGCCGTCGCCCTGACCGACGCCCAGGTCGCGCTCGACGCGGCCTCCGCCCAGGTCCGCCACGTCGCCGACAAGACCGTGGCCCAGGGCGCGGACGTCGGACCGACGCTGCGCCACGTCCAGGACACCATCGACCGCCTGCGGGGCGAGACGAGCCGCGCGGCGTCCTGACGGGGCGTGCCTCGGAGCGGGGCGGACCTGCCCGGGCGCGGACCCGGGCCGGGTTTTCACCCGCTGACGGCGGAATCTCCCTGTCGAGTCGTCCCGATCTGCTCCAGAATGGGCACCGCACTCCGTGGCGACCACCGTCACGATCCCCACGCTCCCCGGCCCGGATCGGGCCTGGGCGCGCGAGAGAAACGAGAAACCCCATGACCGCTCCCCACGGCGCCCCGCAGGCCCCGGCTCCCCAGTACTACGGCGCCCCCGTCGAGGACCCGGGCAAGACGCTCGGCATCGTCGGTTTCATCCTGGCGTTCGTCGTCTCGGTCGCCGGCATCATCGTCAGCGCGATCGCCCGCAAGAAGTCCCGCGAGGCCGGGTTCGACAACCAGCTCGCCAAGTGGGGCCTGATCCTCAGCATCATCTTCACGGCTGTGGGCACGCTCTACGTCGTCTTCGTGATCCTCGTGGCCATCGCGGCCATCTCCACGGGTGACGTCAGCTCGTACTGACCCCAGCACGCCCACGAGGCCGCCGTCCCCGTCCGGGGCGGCGGCCTCGTCGCATCTTCCCGGCGGGTCGTCGTCGGTGCGAGACTCCGACGATGACCACGCCCCAGCACCGCGCGCACCTCGACGCCCACGTGACGTTCGCCAACGGCGGCAGCCTCCGCACCGAGGGCTTCCGGCTCGACGTCCCGTCGGGCGACCTCCAGCCCGACGACGTCGCTCTCCTCCTCGTCCGGCACCTGGGCCTCGCGCTGGTCGGCTCGGTCGAGATCACGGCGCTGACGATCGTCGAGGAGCCCCACGTGGGGAGCCGGGGAGCGGCCGACGCCGGGCCGGTCCTCGGCGACGGGGCCGCCCCGGCCGGTCGCACGTCGGGGCTCGTCGACCTGAGCCACACGCTCCGCGAGGGGCTCGTGACGTACCCGGGCCTGCCCGCCCCCACGATCACCCCGTTCCTCACGCGGGCCGACTCCGTCGCGAGGTACGCGCCGGGCACGCAGTTCGCGATGGACGTGCTGACCATGATCGGCAACACGGGGACGTACCTCGACAGCCCCTTCCACCGGTACGAGGGCGGGACCGACCTCGCGGGCCTCGACCTGGAGACGCTCGTCGGCCTGCCCGCCGAGGTGTTCCGGCTGACCGAGGCCGTCGACCCGTCCCGCGGCGGACGGCGCGGGATCGGGGCCGAGGTCTTCCTCGACCGCGAGCTGGCCGGGAGCGCCGTGCTGCTGCAGACCGGGTGGGACCGTCACTTCGGTACGCCCGCCTACGGCGAGCCGGCGCCGTACCTCACCGAGGCCGGTGCGCAGCACCTCGTGGACGCGGGCGTGGCGCTCGTCGGGATCGACTCGTTGAACATCGACGACACCGACCCGGCGACGTCCGGCGGCGCGCGCCCGGCCCACTCGCTGCTCCTCGCGGCGGGGATCCACGTCGTCGAGCACCTGACGAACCTGGGTGGGGTGCCGCCGCGCGGGGCGCGGTTCACGGCCGTGCCGCCCAAGGTCGAGGGGTTCGGGACGTTCCCCGTGCGCGCGTTCGCGGAGGTCCCCGAGGGGACGACGTGACGAGACGGGTGGCCGCGCCCGAGACGGGTGGTCGCGCCCGTGCCCGGAGCACCTGTCTCGTGCGCAACCACCCGTCCCACCTCCCACGGGGCACGATGCCCGTCGTAGGCTCGGCGCATGTCCGACGAGCTGCGCCCCGCCCACGACGTCCTCCCGTTCGGCCGCGCCCCGCGCCCGGACACCGGCCCCGCGCTGACCGCCCGCCTGCGCGAGGTCATGACCACGAACCTGGGCGACCACGCCACGGGCCTGGACCGCGTCCGCATCGACGCCGAGACCGTCCCCGGCAGCCCGGACGTCGCGCGGATCGACGTCGACGTGACCGGGCTCGTCGTCCGCGCGATGACCCCCGCCGACGCTCCCGACCCTGCCGAGACCGTCGAGCACGTCACCGCACGCGACCAGGCCGTGGCCCGGGCGATCAGCGCCCAGGGGCACCCCGTCACGGTCGCGGGCGTCGCGGTCGACCTCGACGTCGAGATCCGCGACCTGCGCTTCACCTGGGTCGAGGGCGCCGACGGGTCGCTCTCGATCGAGGAGTCCGGGCAGAGCACCGAGGCCCCCGTGAACGGCCACCTGCGCGCCGCGGCGAGCCGTGACGCGCTCGTGAGCACCGTCCGTGAGCTCGCGACGAAGGCCCTCGCGGACCAGGGGTTCACCCTCACGTCGCTCGACGTGGACCTCGCGTCACGCGGACCGCGCGCCGCGTCGATCGTGGCGTCCGCGAAGATCCGCAAGGGGTTCCTGTCCGCGAGCGCCCAGATCACGGCGACCGCGTCGATCGACCAGGCCATGGTCCTCACGCTGAGCGACCTGGGGGCGACGAGCCGCAACCCGGTCGTGGCCGCACTCCTGCTGGCCGTCCGCGGAAAGCTCGACCAGCTCGACGGCAAGCGCGTCGACCTCGCGTCGTCCCTGCCGCCCGGCGTCACGCTCTCGGACGTCCGGCTCGAGGTGGGCGAGCAGCTCGTGCTCAGCGTCCGGGTGGGCTGAGGGCCCCGGGCTCAACGCCTCCCGCGCGGGAAGAACAGGCTCTCGGGTCGAGGGACGTCGACGCCGTCGAGCGTGAGGTCGGTGAGCTCGCACCAGAACGCCACGTGGTCGCGGACCCGCACGGCATCGGACAGCGGGTCCTCGTAGCTCCAGCCGATGTCCACCCCCTCGGGGTCCCCCGACACCGTGGACCAGTACCGGGCCAGGCCCTTGTACGCGCACGCGCTCGTCGTGTCGCTCGGCGTCAGCGCCTCCCAGTGCACGTCGTCGCGCGGGACGTACCAGCGCAACGGCAGGTAGGTCTCGGTCAGCGCCATGGGGCGCGTGCTGTCCGCGAGGACCACGCCGTCGAGGGACACGACGACGTGCCGCGAGCTGGGGACGACGTCGACCCGCTTGAACGGGTCGCGCGGGTGCGCGGCCAGGGGCTGGTCCTCGGCGAACCAGTCGAACGCCTGGAAGTCGACCGCGACGTACCCCGCGAGGTCCTCGTCGTCGAGCCGGAAGAACGGGGCGGGCCACGCGGTGCCGGGAGGTCCGGCGGGCGGGGGGTCCGCCGGGACGGGCGCGCCGTCGAGCCACAGCTCGGTGCCGGGGCACGTGTGCCGGTCGAAGAACAAGGGGTGCGGGATCAGGCCTTCGTGCGAGCCGTTCTTGAACTCGCCCTCGACGAGGGGCACCCGCACGTCGGACTCCGGCACGGCGTACACGGGAAGGACCCGACCGGGCTCCCAGACGAGGCGCGCCGCGGTCGAGGAGAGCACGACGTCGCGCGGGTCGTCGCGGCGGGCCGCCCGGATCGTCTGGGCCGCGGGGTACCACCGCAGCTGATCGAGATCCAGCTGCCATCGCTCGACCCAGGACGTGGCCATGATCCCAGGGTGCGCCGGGTGGAAGGTGGCCGCAATCGCGCACGGGTCGCCCCGCGTCAATTGAGGTTGCGACCCCTTGAGAGAATGGTTGGTCGTGAGCACCGAACCGCACGGCCCCGCACGGCCCGCCCTGGACGAGACCCAGGCCAGGACCGCGGACGGCCCTGCGAGCGCCCCCTCCGGCAAGCGGGCCGGCGAGCCCGGTCGCGAGCCCGGGGGTGCGCAGCGGGAGCGCTCGGGGCAGCGCCGCCGACGCGGTGGTCGGGGACGGGCGAAGTCCCAGGTCACCGACCAGGACGCCGCCGCCGAGAAGGCGCCCGCCACCGACCGCCCGGAGGGCTCCGCACCGAGCACGGACCGGCCCCGCACCCAGGGCGCGACGGCACCCGAACGTGAGAGGACGTCGAAGGGCGAGCGTCCGCCGTCGGGCCGGGAGCAGCGCTCCTCGAAGCGGGGCGACCGCCGCGGCGGACGCCCGCAGCAGGTCGACCCGGCCCGGCTCGCCAAGGCCGCCGAACGGCGCGCCGCTGTCGTCGTGCCGCCCATCACCTATCCCGAGCAGCTGCCCGTCTCGGCGCGGCGCGAGGACATCGCACGAGCCATCGCGGAGAACCAGGTCGTGATCGTCGCGGGCGAGACGGGCTCGGGCAAGACGACGCAGCTCCCCAAGATCGCGCTCGAGCTCGGGCGGGGTCGGAAGGGCCAGATCGGGCACACGCAACCCCGACGGATCGCGGCGCGCACGGTCGCGGAGCGTATTAACGAAGAGCTCAGGGGAGATCGGCCCCTCGTCCTCGGCGAGATCGTCGGCTACCAGGTCCGGTTCACGGACCAGTCGAGCGACCAGACCCTCGTCAAGGTCATGACGGACGGCATCCTGCTCGCGCAGATCCAGCGCGACCCGCAGCTCCTCGCGTACGACACGCTCATCATCGACGAGGCGCACGAGCGGTCGCTCAACATCGACTTCCTGCTCGGGTACCTGACGCGGCTCCTGCCGCAGCGCCCCGACCTCAAGGTCATCATCACGTCGGCGACGATCGACTCGCAGAGGTTCGCGCGGCACTTCGCGCCGGGCGGCCCGCTGCCCCCGCTCACGGCGGACGAGCTGGCCGCGGCCGAGTCGGCAGGCACGGACGAGGTGCCCGACGGCGCCGCTCACCTCCCCGAGACGGCTCCCGTCATCGAGGTCACGGGTCGCACGTACCCCGTGGAGATCCGGTACCGGCCGCTGTCGCCCGACGTCGACCCGGAGTCGGGCAAGGCCAAGCGCTCCCCCGCGAAGGGCGCCCAGGAGAAGGACCTCGTCACGGGCATCGTCGACGCGGTCGAAGAGCTCATGGCCGAGGGACCGGGCGACGTCCTGGTGTTCCTGTCCGGCGAGCGCGAGATCCACGACACGGCCGACGCCCTCGAGTCGCGCCTGGGCGAGCGCACGCGCGACGCCAAGCGTCCCGACTTCGTCGAGATCCTGCCGCTCTACGCGCGCCTGTCCTCGGCCGAGCAGCACCGCGTGTTCCAGGCGCACTCCTCGCGCCGCGTCGTGCTCGCGACCAACGTCGCCGAGACGTCGCTGACGGTCCCCGGCATCCATTACGTCGTCGACCCCGGCACGGCCCGCATCTCGCGCTACTCCAAGGCGACCAAGGTGCAACGCCTGCCGATCGAGCCGATCGCGCAGGCCAGCGCCAACCAGAGGTCGGGTCGCTCGGGGCGCGTCGCGGACGGTATCGCGATCCGCCTGTACTCCGAGGAGGACTTCCTCTCCCGTCCCGAGTTCACCGAGCCGGAGATCCTGCGCACGTCGCTCGCGTCGGTCCTGCTGCAGATGATCTCGGTGGGCGTCGTCTCCTCGCCCGACGACGTCGCGCGCTTCCCGTTCGTCGAGCCCCCGGACACCCGCTCGATCCGCGACGGCGTGCAGCTCCTGACCGAGCTCGGGGCGCTCGAGACCGTGTCCGAGGACGAGCGCACCGTCACCCGCCTCACCGAGATCGGGCGCGTCCTCGCCCAGCTCCCCATGGACCCGCGCCTGGCCCGCATGATCTGGGAGGGCTCGCGCCGCGGCGTGGCTCGCGAGGTCGCGATCATCGCTGCGGTCATGTCCATCCAGGACCCGCGCGAACGCCCCGCCGAGTACCGCGCCCAGGCCGACCAGCTCCACGCCCGCTTCGCCGACCCCCGCTCCGACTTCCTCACGTACCTGAACCTCTGGGAGTACGTGCGCGAGCAGCAGCACGAGCTGTCGTCGTCGGCGTTCCGGCGCCTGTGCAAGGCCGAGTACATCAACTTCCTGCGCGTGCGCGAGTGGCAGGACGTCGTCGCGCAGCTCCGCGAGATGAGCAAGCCGCTCGGCATCGACATGTCCTACACGCCCCGCACCCGGGGCGACGCCGGCTCCGGGAAGGGCGCCCCGGCGTCGGGCACCACGGTCGCGGAGGCCACCGACCAACCCGTCGAACGCCGCCTCACGTGGGACGACGACACCATCCACCAGGCCCTCCTCGCCGGGCTGCTCTCGCAGATCGGCATGCAGGAGGCGACCGAGGTCAAGGCGTCGTCCGTCGCGCACCTGCGCGGCCCGCAGAAGGAGCTCGCCATGAAGCGGGCCAAGAAGCAGGCCCGCAACGAGTACCTCGGTGCGCGCGGCGCCCGGTTCGCGATCTTCCCCGGCTCCCCCCTGTCCAAGAAACCGCCCGTGTGGGTCATGGCGGGCGAGCTCGTCGAGACCAGCCGCCTGTGGGGCCGCGACGTCGCCAAGATCCAGCCCGAGTGGGCCGAGGAGCTCGCCGGTCACCTCGTCAAGCGCACCTACTCCGAGCCGCACTGGTCCACCAAGCAGGGCGCCGCGCAGGCCAAGGAGAAGGTCCTCCTCTACGGCGTGCCCATCGTCGCCGACCGCACCGTCCTCTACGGCAAGGTCGACCCCGAGGCCGCACGCGAGATGTTCATCCGCCACGCCCTCGTCCAGGGCGAGTGGACCACGCACCACCAGTTCTTCCACGAGAACCGCCGCCTGCTCGAGGAGGCCGAGGAGCTCGAGGCCCGATCGCGCCAGCGCGGCCTCGTGGTCGACGACGACGTCCTCTTCGCGTTCTACGACGAACGCATCCCCGACGACGTCGTGTCCGCGCGCCACTTCGACACCTGGTGGAAGTCCGCCAGGCGTCGCGACCCCGACCTGCTCACGTTCACGCTCGAACAGCTCGTGCCCGACGCCGAGTCCGTCGACACCTCGCTCTTCCCCGAGACCTGGGTCCAGGGCGACCTCACGCTGCCCCTCACCTACCAGTTCCAGCCCGGGACCGACGCCGACGGCGTGACCGTGCACATCCCCATCAGCGTCCTGAACCGCGTCGTCCCCGACGGGTTCGACTGGATGGTCCCCGGCCTCCTCGACGAGCTCGCGACCGCGACCATCCGCTCGCTGCCCAAGCCCGTGCGCGTCCAGCTCGTCCCCGCCCCCGACGTCGCCCGCGACGTCGTCGGCTGGCTCCGCGAGAACACCCCCGCCTGGGAGGACATCACCCGCGCAGGCGACATGGCCGAGCCCTTCCACGTCGCGTTCACCCGAGCCGTCCGCGCCCTGCGCGACGTCGTCATCCCCGACGACGCCTGGGACGACGCCCGCACCGAACGCCTCCCCGCCCACCTGCGCATGACCTTCCGCGTCATCGAGGAACGCCGCGGCGGCGAGGTCGTGCTCGACGAGTCCAAGGACCTCGTCTCGCTCCAACGACGCCTCGCGCCCCAGGCGCAGGCGGCGGTGCGGGCGACCGTCAAGGGGGCGGTCGGCGCGGCGCTGCGTGAGGCTGCTGCTGGGGCTGGGGCTGGTGCTGGGGCTGGTGCTGGGGCTGGTGCTGGGGAAGCGGTGAGGGGGGCGGAGGGCCTCGGGCTACCATCCGCGTCGCTCGTCCCTCGCGCCGCTCCCGCCAGCCCCGCCACGCCCTTCGATCCCTCCGCCCCCCTCACCGCGTCCGCTTCCGGAGCACCTTCCGCAGGGCGACCTGGTGAGGGCTCGGAAGGTACTGGTGAGACGAGTCCGCCCGACGGCGGCGCTCCCTCCGTCGTCGTCGCCGAGGCGACCGGGCTCACCACGTGGCCCACGGGGCTCCCGGACGGCGTGCTGCCCGAGGTCGTGTCGACGCCCGCCGGAGGCGGCATGGTCGTGCGCGGGTACCCCGCGCTCGTCGAGGAGCTCGACGCCAAGGGCCGGCCCAGCGTCGCGCTCCGCGTGCTCGCCGACCGGTCGGCGCAGGACCGCGAGCACGCACGCGGTGTCCGGCGCCTCCTGCTGGGCGAGACCGCGCTCCAGACGGCGCGCGTCACGAGCCGCTGGACCGGGACGCAGTCCCTGACCATGGCCGCGAGCCCGTACCGGAACACCGAGGACCTCGTCGCCGACCTCCAGCTCGCGGCCGTCACGGCACTGACCTCCGGCGCCAAGTCCTCCCAGTACGGGCCGCTGCCGGACGCTGTACAGATCAGGAGCGCCGCCTCGTACACGGCAGCGCGGGACCTCGTGAAGCGTCACCTCGAGGCCGAGGTGCACCAGATCGTCGGGCACGTCGTCGCCGCGCTCACGGCCGCACGGAACCTGGACGG
Source organism: Oerskovia sp. 140933 (assembly GCF_059651515.1). Classification (NCBI taxonomy): domain Bacteria; kingdom Bacillati; phylum Actinomycetota; class Actinomycetes; order Micrococcales; family Cellulomonadaceae; genus Oerskovia; species Oerskovia sp. 140933. The sequence continues at coordinate 1,525 of NZ_JAMXIO010000026.1, read as the reverse complement.
CGAGATCCGCTCGGCCAACAGCCTCGCGCTGCTCAGCACGCTCCAGGACGTGCGCGACCAGGTCGCGGGCCTCGTCTACGCAGGCTTCGTGTCGCGGACCCCGGCCCACCGGCTGCCGCACCTGACCCGCTACCTGCGGGCGGCGTCGTACCGGATCGAGAAGGCCGCGACCAACCCGCACCGGGACGCCGAGCTCGCCTGGCGCGTGCACGACGTCGAGGAGGCGTACGGCAAGGCCCGCGCCGCCTGGGCGGCGGGCCCCGGCGACCCTGCGCGCCTCGCCGAGCTCGACGAGGCGCGCTGGCTCATCGAGGAGTTCCGGGTGTCCCTGTTCGCGCAGCAGCTCGGGACCGACGGGCCGGTCAGCGAGAAGCGGATCCGGAAGGTGCTCGCGCCGGGCGGCTGGTAGAGGCGTCTCGCCAGGCACTGGCGAAGCGTGGCGAGGACCCGGCGGTCACGAGGCCGGACCGGCGCTGTCACGACCCGTGCGGGACCCCTGCCGCGCCCCGGACGTGACGCGATCGTGGCTCCCGCACCGGCGCGCATGTGCTAACCGCCCGCCGCGGGTCCCGGCAGCCGTGGGACCTTGGTCACGATCTTCCGGGCAGAGGTCATTTTCGACCGGACGGCCGGGATTCGATGCCTACGCTGAGGAGGAACGGCCAGGAAGGTCTGGCCGCACTAGCTGCTCTGGAGGGCATCATGCGCACCGTCGTCGTCACCGGAACCGCCTCGGGCATCGGCAAGGCCCTCAAGGGCATGCTGGAGGCCGACGGCCACCGCGTCATCGGCGTGGACCTGCGCGACGCCGACGTCGCGGTCGACCTCACGACCGACGCGGGTCGCACGGACCTCGTCGAGAAGGTCACCGAGCTCAGCGGCGGCACGATCGACGCTATCGTCGCCAACGCCGGCCTGTCGAACGGCAGCCCGGCGACCCTCGCGGTCAACTACTTCGGCGCCCTCGCGACGCTCGAGGGCCTGCGCCCGCTGCTCGCCGGCTCGGACGCCCCGCGCGCCGCCGTGACCTGCTCCATGGCGAGCCTCCTGCCCGTCGACGACCAGCTCGTCGAGCTGACCCTCGCAGGCGACGAGGCCGCCGCGCTCGCCCGCGCGGCCGAGCTCACCGCCGCCGGGACGGGCGACATCATCTACGGCAGCAGCAAGGCCGCGATCGCCCACTGGCTGCGCCGCGTCGCCCCCACCGCCGACTGGGCAGGGGCGAACATCCCCCTCAACGCGATCGGCCCGGGCATCGTCCAGACCGGCATGACCGCGGAGATGCTCTCGACCGAGGAGTCGACCAAGGCCGTCGAGTCCGTGGTCCCCATGCCCCTGGGCGGGATCATGGGCCCCGAGGTCCCCGCGAACCTCCTGCGCTTCCTCGTCTCCCCGGAGAACAGCCACATGTGCGGACAGGTCGTCTTCGTCGACGGCGGCTCCGACGTGGTCTTCCGGGGCGACAGGGTCTGGTGACCTGACCGGCTCACCTCGGGAAGGCGGCCCGACGGCGTCACGTGCGTGA
>NZ_JAMXIO010000025.1:0-67678 GCF_059651515.1 Oerskovia sp. 140933 | reverse complement strand
GCCACCTCCTGGGACGACCTGCCCGAGGACATCAAGGAGACCTACGACAAGCTCGGCATCCCCGAGGCGGAGAAGCAGCGCCTCCGGGACGGCGCGCCCCGCGGCGAGCGAGGCCGGGACCGACAGCACACGCTGGTTCGTGCTCCCCCGGAAGGGGAGCGACAGGTCGCGCCGCGAGATCTCGAACCGGCCGTCGACCAGGACGTCGAGCCCGGCGAGCAACGCCCGCTTGTCCGGCGACCCCCCGCAGAGCTCCTCGAACGTGTAGCCGCTCCAGCACCACACGTCCTTGGAGCGGCCGAACGTCTCCCGCAGACGGCGCACCACGCGCAGGCAGACCTCGGTGTTGAGGAACGGCTCGCCGCCCAGCAGCGACAGGCCCTGCACCGACCCGTGCGCGAGGTCCGCCAGGACGCGGTCCTCGAGCTCGTCCGTGAAGGGCGTGCCGTAGCGGAAGCTCCAGGTCGCCTCGTTGAAGCAGCCCTCGCACGCGAACAGGCACCCGCTCACGTACAGCGAGCAGCGCACGCCCTCGCCGTCGACGAACACGAACGGCTTGTAGTCCGCGACGTAGCCCTGGCTGAAGCGCTCCGACCTCCAGCCCGGCTGCGGGTCCCGCGACACGACGGCCTCAGGCTTCCGCAGGGCTCGGGTCGGCCACGGCGGTCGCCGACGCGGGATCGGCGACCTCGCCGAGGCTCACGGCCCCCGCCATGTGCTTGACGCGCGAGGAGATCTCGACGTGCCGACCGTGCACCATGGGGCGCTGCTGCGGGTTGCCCAGGTACCCGCACGTGCGCTTGACGACGTCGCACGTGCGCGGGTCCGTGTTGCCGCAGCCCGGGCACGCGAAGCCTCGCGCCGTCGGCGTGAAGTCGCCCGCGTACCCGCACGCGTAGCAGCGGTCGATCGGGGTGTTCGTGCCCAGGTACCCCACGCGGTCGTAGGCGTAGTCCCACACGGCCTCGAGCGCCTTGGGGTTCTGCTGGAGCACGGGGTACTCGCAGTAGTGGATGAACCCGCCCGACGCGTACTGCGGGTAGTCCATCTCGAAGTCGAGCTTCTCGAACGGCGTCGGGTCCTTGCGCACGTCGTAGTGGAAGCTGTTCGTGTAGTACTCCTTGTCGGTGATGTCGGCCACGACCCCGAACTTCTCCCGGTCGAGCCGCGCGAACCGGTCCGTGAGGCTCTCGCTCGGCGTCGAGTAGACGCTGAACTGGTAGCCGTGCTCGGCCGTCCACGCCGACGTGTGCTCCTTGAGGGTGCGCAGCACGCGCAACGTCATCTCCTTGGCCTCGGGGTCGGCCTCCCAGGCGCCGCCGAAGAACGCCGCGGCGACCTCGTACAGCCCGATGTACCCGAGGGAGACGGTCGCGCGCCCGTCACGGAAGAGCTGGTCGACGTCGTCGTCGGGTGCGAGACGCTCGCCGAACGCACCGTGCACGTACAGGATCGGGGCGTTGCCCGGGACCGCCTCCTTGCAGCGCTCGACGCGGTAGACCAGCGCGTCGTGCACCGTCGCGAGCCGCTCCTCCAGGAGCGCCCAGAACGTTGCCAGGTCGCCTCGGGACTCGAGCGCGATACGCGGCAGGTTGAGCGTCACGACGCCCAGGTTCATGCGCCCCTCGACCACGTCGTTGCCGTCCGCGTCGCGCCAGCCCTGCAGGAACGACCGGCAGCCCATGGGCATCTTGAAGCTGCCCGTGAGCTCGACGATCTTGTCGTAGCTCAGCACGTCGGGGTACATGCGCTTGGTCGCGCACTCGACCGCGAGCTCCTTGATGTCGTAGTTCTCGTCGCCCGGGTCCAGGTTGACCCCGCGCCGCAGCGTGTAGATGAGCTTGGGGAAGATCGCGGTGCGGCCCTCCGCCCCCAGGCCCTTGATGCGGATCTGCAGGATCGCCCGCTGGATCTCGCGCTCGAGCCACCCCGTGCCCAGCCCGAACCCGACCGAGGTGAACGGCGTCTGCCCGTTGGACGTGAACAACGTGTTGATCTCGTACTCGAGGCTCTGCATCGCGTCGTAGATGTCCTTGGCGGTCTTCGCCCGCGCGTACGCGTCGTGGGTCGAGGCGTCCGTGAGCCAGCGCTCGGCCTCGACCAGGTGCTTGGCGTAGTTGAGCTCGGCGTACGGGGCCAGGAGCTCGTCGATGCGGTTGACCGAGCACCCGCCGTACTGGCTCGAGGCGACGTTCGCGATGATCTGCGTGATCTGCGCGGCCGCGGTCTGGATCGAGCGGGGCGGCTCGACCTGCGCGTTGCCGATGCGGAACCCCTCGGACAGCATCGTCCGGAAGTCGATGAGGCAGCAGTTCGTCATGGGGGCGTAGGGGTGGTAGTCGAGGTCGTGGTAGTGGATGTCGCCCTTCTGGTGGGCGTTGGCCACGTGCGGCGGCAGCATGCGCAGGCCGACCGCCTTGCCGACCGCGCCCGCCGTCAGGTCGCGCTGGGTGTTGAAGACGTCCGAGTCCTTGTTCGCGTTCTCGTTGACGACCGAGGAGTCCTTGCTGATCAGGCCGACGATCGAGTGGTTCAGGTCGGTCGAGCGGCTGCGCGCGAAGTCGCGCTGGACGCGGTAGTCGATGTAGGCCCGGGCCACGTCGTACTCGCGGGACTCGAGCAGCTCGTGCTCGACCACGGCCTGGATCTCGTAGATCTGCACGGACCCGTCGAACCGCACCGAGATCTCCGCGACGACCCGGTCGAGCACCGCGTCGAGCGCGCGCTCGTGGAAGGGGGTCGCGTCCCCGTGGACCTCTTCGTAGGCCTTGCGGAGCGCCGCGCGGATCCGGGCGTCGTCGAACGGGAGCTGGCGCCCGTCCCGCTTGAGCACCGTGAGCGAGGCCCTCGCCCCCGACGCGACGTCCTCGCCCTGCTCGACCTCGACCAGGCCCATGCGACCACAACCTCTCGACGAGACGCCCCGCGACGCATGCCGACAGGGCATGAGGGGGCGCCGATGAAAACTAGATGTAGTAGCAATTACACCCGTGCAATCCCACATGTAGTGGCCAATCCCGGGCGCGCCGGGACCTTCCTCCCTGAGGTCGGGACGTTGGTCACCCTGGCGCCGGACCTACGACCCCGCACGGCGGGAGCAGCCTGCGAGGCGAGGCGGCGGGAAGGCTGGTAGACCGGCAGGAGCAGAGCGGGCGGCACTCCTTGGCCTGCTCGTGGACCGAGGAGCGCGCGACATGACCCGTCGGTACGTCACATGGGCGGGGGAGGACGACCCCGACCGGCTCGACACCGCGGTGCTCTCGCTCGGTGCGGACCGGTTCGAGTGCCTCGGGACCTCTCGCAGCGCCACCTGGGTCACGGCCTGGTCCTTGACCACCGGACCGCAGTGGGTCACGCGACGGCTCGAGGTGACGGCCCGGGGGCAGGGCTGGTCCCGGGACCTGCTGCTCGAGCGCTCGGGCTCGGGGGAGTGGACCGCGCGCGTGTCGCACACCGGCGCGGCCCCCGTCGACCTCGCGACCCCTGGCATCGAGGACCCGTCGGCGCTCGCGGGCGCGCTCGACTGCGACCTGGCCCTGTGCCCGGTGACGAACTCCATGCCGATCCTGCGCCTGGGGCTGCTGGGCGAGCGGGCGCCGGTCGAGCCGACACCCCTGACCATGGCCTGGGTCGAGGTCCCGTCGCTGCGCGTCCTGCGCAGCGACCAGGTGTACGCGCCGGGCGCCCCCTACGACCCCGGGGCGGGGCGCGCGGTCGTCACGTACACGAGCGCCACGCGCGACGTCACGGCCGACCTCACGGTCGACGCGGACGGCCTCGTGATCGACTACCCGCACCTCGCCCGTCGGGTGCGTTGAGCACGGGGAGCGCCTGCCACGGTCGAGCGGCGGCGGGAACCGGGGCGTCGAGGACGGGATCGGCCTGCACGGCCGTCCCTGTCGGCCTGGGGCTGCCACCCGAGGGGCTGCCCCCCGAGGGGTCGCCCCCCGAGGGGCCGCCCCCCGAGGGTGCCGCAGCCTGGGGTGCCGCGGCCCGGGGCGGCGTGGAGCGCTCGCCGACCAGCACGACCGCCACCCCGATGCCGCAGAGCGCGAAGCCGACGAGGGTGGTCGCGGTGAGGCTCTCGCCGAGGAGTGCCGCGCCGGCGACGGCGGTCGTCGGCGCGATGAGGAAGAGGAGCGCGTTGATGCCCACGCGCTGCAGCAGCCACCAGTACAGGCCGTAGGCGGCGAGCGTCGGGACGGCGGCCGCGAAGGCTGCCGCGAGCCAGAAGGAGGCCGAGGCGGGCGGCGCGATCGTCCCCGTCGCCGTGGTGACCACGACGAGCGCCGCGGCCGTCACGACGACGTGGACGGTGAGCGTCGTGAGCACGCCTGCCTGCCCGTCCGGTCGGCGCTGGAGGAAGGTCGCGACGATCAGGCAGGCCATGGCGAGGACGGGCAGCAGGTAGACCGCCGGGTGGGCTGCGGAGCCTTCGAGCTGCGACCGCACGACCAGCAGGACCCCGGCGGCGCCGACGAGCAGCCCGACCCACTGGGCGCCGCGCACGCGGAGCCCCAGCAGGGGGCCCACGAGCACCGCGACCATGAGCGGCTGCGCGGCGTCGACCAGCGCGACCGTGCCCGTCGCGACGCCTGCGGCGATCGCGGCGTGCACGAAGACGCAGTAGCCGAGCTGGGCGAAGAGGCCGATGACGGACTGCCGTCGCACGACTGTCGGACCGGCCGTGCGGAGGCCACCCGTGACCAGCTGGAGGACGAGCAGCGCACCCGCCAGCGGGACGAAGCGCCAGACGAGCAGGGTGAGCGGCGAGACGTCGACGGTCGCGACCGCCGCGACGAGGAAGCCGGAGCTCCACGTCGCCACGAAGGCGACCGTGGCCAGCGCCGTCAGGGCGTGAGGAAGTAGACCGATCTGTTTAGTCATCTCGGCGACTATACAGACTGGTATAGTCGATGTCGTGCCGCCGACCGTCCCCGTCCCCGAGCTCGCCCCCTTGACCCCCGGAGCCCGTCGTGTCCTCGACGCCGCGTCGCGGCTCTTCTACGAGCGCGGCATCCACTCGGTCGGGGTCGACACCATCGCCGAGGCCGCGGGCGTCACCAAGAAGACGCTGTACGACCGGTTCGGCTCCAAGGAGGCGCTGGTCGTCTCGTACCTCCAGCACCGGGACGCCAGGTGGCGCGACCATGTCGAGGCCTGCCTCGCCCGGGTGCCCGAGCCGGGCGTCGAACGGGTGCTGGCGGTCTTCGACGCCGCCATCTCGTGGTCCGACGAGAACAGCCCCAAGGGGTGCAGCGCGATCAACGCCCGGGCGGAGATCGGCGACGGTCACGACGGCCACCCGGTGTTCCCCGAGGTGTCGCGCCAGAAGGCCTGGCTGCTCCGGCTCTTCGAGGATCTCTGCCGGGAGGCCGGGACGCAGGACCCCGCCGCTGCGGCGCGCGCGCTGATGCTGCTCCACGAAGGCGCGATCGTCACGGTCGGCATGGAGACCTTCGCCCGCCCGTTCGAGCGAGCACGTGCCGTGGCGCGCGTCCTGCTCGAGTCGCAGCCGCCGCAGACCGAGCAGGTCGTCACGCCGTAGAGGCCCGGCGGGCAGGGCGCGTCGTCCGCGACGCGGACGGTCTCGTGACCGACCACCCCCACCTCCTCCGTCGGTGCGTCGAGCGGGCGAGGTCAGCGGGGCCCGACGGGCCGGTCGGGCGAGCTGCTGCTAGGCTCGCAGGCACCCGGACCGGATCCGATGGAGGAACCATGGTCGACGAAGCCGCTGGCACGAGCCCGATCGAACCACCCGTCGCCGGGGACGAGGTGTCGACGCTCCTGGGATCTCTCGAGAAGCAGCGAGCGACGTTCGCCTGGAAGGTCGGCGGGCTCGACGCAGACGGCCTCGCCGCGACGGTCGGCGCATCGGCGATCACGCTCGGGGGGCTCCTCAAGCACCTCGCGTTCGTCGAGGAGCTGTGGTTCTCGACCAAGCTGCACGGGCGTGCGCCCGGCGAACCGTGGGACCAGGTCGACTGGGACACCGACCCGGAGTGGCCGTGGACGTCGGCGGCCCAGGACGAGCCGCAGTACCTGTACGGGTTGTGGCGTGCCGCGGTCGTCCGGTCGCGTACCTCGGTCGACGAGGCGCTCGCGGACGGTGGGCTGGACCGACGGATCGTCTGGAACGGGGGCGACGAGGGCGAGATGCCCAGCCTCCGGTCCGTCCTGATGTACCTCGTCGAGGAGTACGCGCGACACGACGGGCACGCGGACCTCGTGCGCGAGTCGATCGACGGCCTGGTCGGGGAGGACCCCCCTGGGGTCCCTGCGGAGTACCCGCTGCGCGAGAGCTGAGCGACCCGGTCCCAGGACCGCTCGGCAGCCCGTTCCCGGGGTCGCGCGGAGCCGTCAGCTCCCGTCGCGCAGGTCGACCGGCGCGACGCCGGACAGCGTGATCCGGTCGAAGACCGCGGTGCAGCTCTCGCCCAGGGGGGCCTGTGCCAGGAAGCCGACGCTCACGGGCAGGTCGGTGAAGAGGCGGAACAGCCGGACGAACTCCCAGACCTGGCCGTCACGCGAGGCGTGGAAGGCCCAGCCCGGGCCCGTGCGCACGACCCGCAGGTGCACGGAATCGTCGTCGACGTCCCACGAGTTGCAGTCGTCGGTGTACTCGTTCGTCACGGTCGAGACGACCATGGCCCGCCCCTGCGGCGACTGCTCGAAGCAGAGCTTGGCCCAGTGCCGCTCGTCGGCCCACAGGACCAGCGCGCCCGCGTCGAACGTGGTGCGCGGCGTGGGCACCCGGACCCGCGCCGACAGCGCGAGCTCGGCCGGGGCGTCGAACACCAGCGCCGGCGCCGCGTGCTGGGGCGGGGCGCCCAGGGCGTCGTTCGTCCAGTCGGTGCCGGCAGGGGCGGTCAGGGTCACGACGCCCTCGTCCACCTCGCCCGCTCCTTCGTGGGACAACCAGTGCAGCGGGGGGAGGGTGGTCTGCGTCACGGGCACACCCTACCCATGCGCGCGGGCGTGGGTGGACAGGGCCGAGCGACGTCACCCGCGCAGGACGGGCCCCGCCGGTACCAGGGACGCCCGGGCCTCCCGCGTGCGGTCCGGGCGGGAGCACCGTGGACTGGTACCGGAGCCCGTCACCGTCCGCACACCGGCCAGCTCGTGGCCCGACGGCGCCGCGCGGCTCCGTGCCCCTGTCACCACGGCGAGGAGAACCACGATGGCACCGTACGACGCACCGCGCACCCGGCCCGACGACCTCTTCACGGGGCGCGCCGCGTCTCTGCGGGACACCGACCCGGAGCTCGTCGAGCGCTTCGAGGCCTTGGCGACCGACGAGGTCCGCCGGGCCAGCCACCTCGACCCGCGGACCCGGCTCATGGTCCAGCTCGCGGCCCTCATCGCGTGCCGGGGCCTGGGGGAGTACCGCGGCCTGGTCGCCACGGCGCTCGCGGCCGGTGTCACGCCCGTCGAGGTCAGGGAGATCGTCTACCACGCCGTGCCGTACGTGGGCATGGGCCCGGTCGTCGACGTCTTGCTCCTGACGAACGAGGTCCTCACGGAGCACGGAGTCGACCTCCCGCTGCCCGGCCGGTCGACGACGACCCCCGCTGACCGCGCGGCGAAGGGGCTCGCGGTCCAGAAGGAGATCGTGGGCGGCGACGTCGTCGACGCGATGTACGCGAACGCTCCGGACGACGAGGCCCACGTCCAGCGCCTGCTGTCGGCGAACTGCTTCGGGGACCACTACACGCGCCTGGGCATCGACGTCCCGACGCGCGAGCTGCTGACGTTCGCGATGCTCGTCGCGCTCGGCGGGTGCGACCCGCAGGTCCGGGGCCACGTGGCCGCGAACCGGAACGTGGGCAACGGCCGTGAGGTCCTCGTGGACGTGGTGACCCAGCTCCTGCCGTTCATCGGCTACCCGCGGACCCTCAACGGGCTCCGGGCGGTCGACGACGTCGCGCCGGCCGCGTAGGGAGGCGTCCCTCAGGGCTCGCGGGGGTCGAGGCGGAACGTCGCCTCGACCGCGTCGGGGCCCGTCACGGTGCCCACGATCGCCGGTCCGTGGCGGTCGTACTTCGCGTGGTAGGCGGCCGTGACGGCCTCGTCCACCGCGTCGTCGGGCTCGACGAACGTGACGTCCTTCTCGACCCCGCCGGCGCGGACCCGGCCGCGCGGGTCGGCGAGCGCGCGCCGGAACCAGCCGTTGCCGCGGCCGTAGGCCGAGCGGACGTAGACGTCGTCGCCCACGCGGACGACCCAGATCGTCACGAACGGGCGCAGGCTCCCGTCGGGGCGCAGCGAGGACACCTGGAGCTCTTCGGCCCGGCCGACCCGTTCCAGCTCGTCGTCGGTCCAGGCGGTGGTCGTCGATCCCGTCATGGCTGCTCCTCGGTCCGTGGGGCGGTGGGTCCCGTCGCTGGGACTGCGTCCAACGTACGTCCGAACCGGCCCGGACGTGCGGTGCGACGGTCAGGGGGCCCGGCTCTCGCGCCCGACCAGGCGGTGCTCGTGCGCGTAGACGACGACCTGCACGCGGTCGCGCAGGTCGAGCTTGCGCAGGACCGAGCCGACGTGCGTCTTGACGGTCGACTCGCTCACGTACAGGCGCGCCCCGATCTCTGCGTTCGAGAGCCCGGCCGCCACGAGGGTCAGCACGCTGTGCTCCTTGGTCGTGAGCGTCCCGACCTCGGGCGGGGTCGGGGTCGCGACGCGGAAGGTGCCGTCGAGGAGGGTCGCGAGCTCCTGGGGAGCCATGACCGCGCTGCCGGCGTGGACCGTGCGCACGGAGTGCGCGAGCATCTCGGGGCTCGAGTCCTTGAGCAGGAACCCGCTCGCGCCGTAGCGGATCGCGGTGGCCGCACGGTCGTCCAGGTCGAAGGTCGTCAGGACGATCACCCGGACCGGTCGGGAGCGGTTCGCCGCCCGGGCCGGCGAGAAGATCTGCCGGGTGGCCTCGACGCCGTCGAGCACGGGCATGCGGATGTCCATGAGGACCACGTCCGGCGCGAGCTCGTCGACCAGGCGCACGGCCTCCCGGCCGTCGGCGCCCGTCCCGACGACCCTGATGCCGGGCTGGGCGTCGAGGATGACGCCGACGCCCTGCCGGAACAGCGCCTGGTCGTCGACGAGCAGGACGCGGACGTCCTCGGCGGTGGTCATGCTGCTCCTTCTGGTCGGTGCGTACCCGGGTCGCGGTGGGGGTGCTCAGCCCAGGGGGAGGGAGGCGGTCGCGGTGAACGCCGTGCCGTCGTCCTGCGCAGGAGCGGTGTGGACGGCCAGCCGGCCGCCGACGGCGTCCAGCCGGTGACGCAGCCCCTCGATCCCGCGGCCACCGGGCACCCGCTCGGCGTCGGGGGCGACGAGGTTGGTCACGGTGATGCTCAGCCGCGGCACCCCGGCCGACCCGTCCGGCCAGTCGCGGCGGATGCCGACCGGTCGGTCGCGTCGGCCGTGCCTGAGGGCGTTGGTGAGCATCTCCTGCAGGGCCCGGAAGGCGACCGTGTGGTGCTCGACGGTCAGGTCGCGGGGGGTTCCGGACTCGAGGTCCTCGACCTGGACGCCCGTCGAGCGGACGTCGTCGATCAGGGTCTGCAGGCTCCCCGCGGGGAGCGCCCCGGTGTGGACGGGTGCGCTCGCGTCGGCGGGTGTCCCGGTCGCTCCGAGGACCGCGCGCACGTCGCGCAGCGACTGGCGTGCCGACCCAGCGACGTTCGCCAGGGCCCGCTTGGTCGCCTCGGGGTCGTCGTCGGCGAGGTACTGCGCGGACTCTGCCTGGGCGAGGATCACCGCGAGCGAGTGCCCGACGACGTCGTGCACGTCGCGTGCCAGCCTCGCCTGCCCGGACCGCAGCCGGGCGATCTCGGTCGCGCGCGCCTCCTCGTCCCGGGCACGGTCGCGCGCCCGGAGCGCGGCGCGCTCCTCCTCCTGGGACCGTCGGGTGCTCTCCCGGCCACGCAGCACGAGGCCGAGGAACCAGGGCAGGAGGAAGAACGCGAGCGACCCGAACCCGATCAGCGCCGGACCGACGAGCTGCCCGGAGCGGGGGCTCAGCAGGATCCGCAGCGCGTCGCTCAGGGACGGGATGCTGCCCGTGGCGAGGTAGGAGAAGGCGAAGACGGGGGCGAAGGGCAGGGCGATCCCGCTGAGCCACAGCACGAGGGTCGACCCGTGGCGCGAGGTCCCGTAGGCGACGACCAGCAGCGCGAGCTGTGTCAGGAGCAGGTCCGCGCCCGTCACGACCTGGAAGAGGCCGGTCGCCAGGAGCGCCAGGAGCGCGAGGCCGGGGGCTCGGCGCGAGAGCCCGCACGCCACGGCGCTCCCGAGGACGACCGCGACGTTCGCGAGGAACCTGGTGTCGACGCCCGCGCTGTAGGAGAGGATCTCGACCGCACCGAGGACCGCCACGAGCAGCCCGCCGACGACGTCGGGCAGCACGGGGGGCGCGCTGCGGTGCACGGGGTGGGGCGCTCGGTGGGCGGAGGTCACCACGAGATGGTCCCGCACGTTCGTCATCGCTCGCGCCGACGTGTCGCGGGCGTCACGCCGCGCCCCTCGCCCGGAGGGAGGTGCGGGGCGCCCGGAGGGCCCCGAGGACGAGCTGCTCGACCAGCTCCTCGTAGGGCAGGCCGATCGTGGCGAACATCTTCGGCACCTGCGAGGTCGGGGTCATGCCGGGCATCGTGTTGACCTCGTTGAGCACCAGGCCGTGCCCGGCGGACAGGAAGAAGTCGAAGCGGGCGACGCCCCGGCAGCCGAGGGCGTCGAACAGGGCGAGGGCGGCCTCGCGCAGCGCGGTGCGCTGCGCCGGAGAGACCGGTGCGGGGAGGAGGAAGGACGGGTCGGCCTCGTACTTGTCGGCGGTGTCGAACACGCTGCCGGCCGCGACCTCGATCTCGAGGGGAGGACCGACCATCCTCGAGCCGTCCGCCGTCTCGAGGACCGCGATGTCGATCTCCCGGCCGACCACGAAGTCCTCGAGCAGCACCCGGGGGTCGAGCAGAGCGGCCCGGGCGACGGCCTCGTGCAGCCCGGCGTCGTCGTGCGCGACGCTCACCCCGTGGCTCGATCCCGATGCGACCGGCTTGACCACGACGGGGTACGTCCGGTCGGCGGGCAGGGGGTCGCCCGCGTCGACGAGCCCGCCCCCGGCGACCGCGATGCCGAGCTCACGTGCCACGAGCTTGGTGGCCCACTTGTCCATGGCGAGCGCCCCGCCACGGACTCCCGACCCGACGTACGGGACCCCGGCGAGGTCGAGCAGGGCGGCCAGGGTGCCGTCCTCCCCGCGGGGGCCGTGGACCGCGGGGAAGACGGCGTCGCACCTGCCGAGCACCGCGACGGCCGCGGCGAGACTCTCGGCGACCCCCTCGCCGAGCGCCCCCTGCGGGTCGCGCCACCGACCGTCCCTCCCGATCGTCAGGCGCACGACGGTGACGTCGCGCGCCTCGAGCGCTGCGGCGACGGATCGTGCGGTCGCGAGGGACACGTCGTGCTCGCAGCTCTGCCCCCCGCCGAGCACGGCGACGCGCAGGCAGGACGGCGCACCCTCTGCGCGGGCCGTCGCGGGGCGGACGGGGGAGTCGTGGCTCGTGTTTCGCATCAGTGGTCCTCCTCGACGTGGTGGCGCTCGACGCGGGGGCCGATGCCGGTGACGATCTCGTGCTCGATGGTCCGGGCCCAGCCGGCCCAGTCGCGTGCGGTGGGCTCGCCGTCGTCCCCCGGGCCGAGGACGACGGCGACGTCCCCGGCGGCCACGGGCAGTGCTCCCACGTCGACGACCACCTGGTCCATGGACACGAGGCCGACGACGGGGCAGCGGTGGCCGTGCAGCAGGACCGACGCGCGTCCGGTCGTGATCCGGGGAATGCCGTCGGCGTACCCGACCGGGAGCAGGGCGAGCCGGGTGGCGCGGGCCAGGACGTGCGCGTCGCCGTACCCGACGCGCCGGCCCGCCGCTGCCTCGCGGACCCCGACGACCGGGGCGAGCAGGGTCAGGGCAGGGCGCAACGTGGCGGCGGGGCCGACGGGGGGAACGCCGGCGGGGGCGATGCCGACGAGCCCCGCGCCGACCCGGCACATGTCGAGGCGTGCGCGGGGGTCGTTCAGGGCCGCGTCCGTGCCGCCCAGGTGCCGGACCGTCGGCGACAGCCCTGCGGAGCGGGCGACCCGGGTCGCCCGCTCGAAGCGGTCCAGGTCCGCGGTCGCGGTCGGGCGTCCGGCGCGGTCAGCGCACCCCAGGTGCCCCATGAGACCGCGGACCACGACGTCGCCCGCGGCCTCGGCGGCACCCGCCTCGGCGCACAGCCGACCCCAGGTCTCCTCCTCGGCCCCGTCGCGCGACATCCCGATGTCGGCGTGCAGGTGGATCGTCGCCGTGGTCCCCGTGCGCCGGGCCGCGTCGACGACCGCACGCAGGTGACCGGGGCTCGGGACGGCGACGTCGACCCTGGCCCGGAGCGCGTCCCCGAAGTCGGCCGCCGGGGAGTTGAGCCAGCTCAGGACCGGGACGTCGATGCCTGCGTGCCGCAGGAGGACGGCCTCCGCGATCGAGGTGACCCCCAGCGCGCTCGCCCCGCCGGCGAGCGCCGCCCGGGCCAGGGCGAGGGCACCGTGCCCGTAGCCGTCGGCCTTGACCACGGCCATGACGGGAGTCCTGGTGGCGCGGACGACCGCGCAGGTGTTCGCACGCAGGGCGCCGACGTCGACGAGCGCGGTGGGGCGGCTCACGGCGGGTGGGCGGCGGGTCGTGCGAGGTGGCCGCAGCAGGTCGGTGCTCATGCCGCGGTCGCCAGCCCGGCGGGCCCGTAGAGCGCGTACCGCGCCCCCGTGGCGAGCGCCCAGTACCGGTCGCCGTAGCTCCAGTGCCACCACTCCGTGGGGTAGTTGACGAGCCCGACCTGCCCCAGGGCCGCCGCCAGCAGGTCGCGGTGCGCGCGGGCCTGCCGCGAGATGCCGGGGGCGTCGAAGTAGCAGGCGCCGCCGCTCTCCTCGGGGGTCGCGTCCAGGGGGCACCCCATGTCGAGCTCATGGCCGCGGGAGTCGACCAGCGTCACGTCGACCGCCGCGCCGGCCACGTGCGGCGCGACGTCCAGGGGGGCGACGTAGCGGCTCGAGAGCGCGGCCACCTGCTCCGGGTCGAGGTGCGGGTGGTGGGCACGCAGCGACGCGCCGTAGCGCGCGATGATCGCGTGCTGCGCCGCGACCGGCCGGTAACCCTCGGACAGCGCCAGGCGCAGCCCGCCCGGGAGCGAGCGCTGCGCGGCGAGCAGACGGTCGGCGAGGCCCGCGCGGACGTGGCGCGCCGTGGGGCAGGCGGGGCCGTCGATCCAGGTGAGCTCGACGAGCGGCTCGCCGGTGTCGCGGACCGGCACGCGCCGGACCTGGGGGTCGCTGATCAGGGTGGGCTGGGGCATGGCTCGACGCTAGGTCGCGGGCCGTCGGCGCGGCCTCCACCTCAGGTACCGGTGACCGGCCCGGGAGGTCCGTCCGTGGTCCGACCACGGGGTGACGCCAGGGCTGGTGCCGTGCGCCGTGCCCCTCGCGCTGCGACCGGGGCCGCGGCCGGAGGGGGCCCGACGACGCGACGTGCGCGCCGCCGTCGGGCCCGGTCAGCGGTGGGCCGCCACGTCCCGCGCGTCGCGGGGGCTCGACGCGCGGGCCTCCGTCGCGGTGCGGACCGAGGCCCAGACGAGCACGCCGAGCCCCGCCCCGAGGACCGGGTAGGTGGCGGCGAGGCGGGCGAGCGAGAAGACGGTCACGGCGTGGTCCGTCGCGAGGAGGCGCACGACCGCGCCGACCATCCCGACCACGGCCCCCGTGCCCGCCGCGACCACCGCGGAGCGCAGGTGCCGGGGGTGGGGCACGGGTTCGGCGCGGCGCCACCAGCGCACCGTGAGGATCGAGATCGCCACGAACCCCAGGAGCGAGCTCCCGTGCTGGAGGTACTTGTAGAGCACGACGCCCGCGACGGGGGTGCGCAGGACGTCCCAGGTCTGGACGGCCGTCCCTCGCAGGTGCGTGAAGTCGTCCCAGAGGATGTGGGTGAGCGTCCCGGCCACGGCGAACCCGACGACTGCGCCCGCGACGACCAGCGGTCCCGCGACCCGGGGAGACGTGCCCTGGTCCGTGCCGCCGGGCGGGGCGGACCGCCGGGGGAGGGCGGCCAGGAACGGCCCCCGCACGACCAGGACCCACAGCGCCGTGAAGGCGACGGCGAGGGCCAGGTTTACGGTCACGGCGCCCAGCAGGCGGTGCGTGGGGTGCGCGAGCTCGTCCGTCCCGGGGAGCAGGACGTCGAGGAAGAGGGGAGCGTCGGGCACCATCGCGCCGACCGCGAAGGCAGGCAGGGCCCAGAGCAGCAGGTTCGGGGGGAGCGCACGTCGCGCACGGCGGCCTGCGAGGGGGAGGGACACCAGGGCGTGGACGGGCGTGTACGGCACACGGCACATCCTGGCAGCGGTCGGTCGGCGCCGCTGCCACGTCTCGTGGCGTGCGCGGGGTCGACGTCGGGCATCTCACACTTTTCGGATGTTTCCCCGCGACGAGTAGAAATAGTGTGCCAAGCGCCGACCTTCACTCAGCTCACCCCAGCAACCCGACTCACCACCAGCAGGGACGAGCACAGGCCGGCCCCACGTCCGTCCCAGCCGTGGAAGGAGGCGCCCGACGGCGGTAGTTTCGCTAGGACGGGGCACCCGTCCCGTGACGGACCTGGCGCAAGGGAGCCGAGCATGGGGATCGACGAGGCGAAGGACAAGGCAGCAGCCGCAGGCGACGAGGCCAAGGAAGGGCTGGGGGGACTGGTCGACAAGGCCAAGGGCTTCCTGACCGACGACAAGATCGACGAGGTCGCCGACAAGATCAAGGGATTCACGCCCGACTCGGTCGACGGGCACGTCGACGCCCTGGCCGAGAAGGCCAAGGAAGCGAACGACTGACGGGGCAGGAACGCACGCGACCTGCCGAGGTCGGTAACATCGAGGGGCGCCACCGTCTGGTGGCGCCCTTTCCACTGCCCTCTCGAGCCGCTAGGAGCGCGCACCGTGTCAGACGTCTTCTCGTCACCCTTGTCCATCACTCTCGACGGGGAACGGACCACGGTGGAGACGGGCACGACCGGCGCAGACCTGTTCCAGGGTCGCCGCGACGTCGTCGTGCTGCGCGTGAACGGTCAGCTCAAGGACCTCGACACCCCCGTCGCCGAGGGCGACGAGGTCGAGGGCGTGACCATCGACTCGCCCGACGGGCTCGACGTGCTGCGCCACTCCGCGGCCCACGTCCTGGCCCAGGCGGTCCAGCAGGTCAACCCCGACGCCAAGCTCGGCATCGGCCCTCCCATCCGTGACGGCTTCTACTACGACTTCGACGTCGAGACCCCCTTCACGCCCGAGGACCTCAAGGCCCTCGACAAGGCCATGGCCCGCATCGTCAAGGACGGCCAGACGTTCAAGCGTCGCGTCGTCACCGAGGACGAGGCCCGTGCCGAGCTCGCGAACGAGCCGTACAAGCTCGAGCTGATCGGGCTCAAGGGCTCGGGCTCGGCCGACGACGCGGGGGAGGGCGTGTCGGTCGAGGTCGGCGCGGGCGAGCTCACCATCTACGACAACGTCCGCCGCGACGGCACCGTCGCCTGGAAGGACCTGTGCCGCGGCCCGCACCTGCCCAGCACGCGCCTGATCGGCAACGGCTTCCAGCTCATGCGCAGCGCGGCCGCCTACTGGCGAGGCAGCGAGAAGAACCCGCAGCTCCAGCGCGTGTACGGCACGGCCTGGCCCACCAAGGACGAGCTGCGCGCGTACACCGAGCGTCTGGCCGAGGCCGAGCGCCGCGACCACCGCCGCCTGGGCGTCGAGCTCGACCTGTTCTCGTTCCCCGACGAGATCGGCTCGGGGCTCGCGGTCTTCCACCCCAAGGGCGGGATCATCCGCAACGAGATGGAGGAGTACTCGCGCAAGCGGCACATCGAGGCGGGCTACTCGTTCGTCAACTCCCCGCACATCACCAAGGAGAAGCTCTACCAGGTCTCCGGGCACCTCGACTGGTACTCCGAGGGCATGTACCCCCCCATGCACCTCGACGAGGAGCGGGACGCGGACGGCACGCTGCGCCGCGCCGGGCAGAACTACTACCTCAAGCCCATGAACTGCCCCATGCACAACCTGATCTTCGACGCGCGCGGCCGCTCGTACCGTGAGCTGCCGCTGCGCCTCTTCGAGTTCGGCACCGTCTACCGCTACGAGAAGTCCGGCGTGGTGCACGGCCTGACCCGTGCCCGCGGCTTCACGCAGGACGACGCGCACATCTACTGCACGCGCGACCAGATGAAGTCCGAGCTGACCGACGCCCTGAACTTCGTCCTCGACCTGCTCAAGGACTACGGGCTCGACGACTTCTACCTCGAGCTCTCGACGCGCGACCCCGAGAAGTCCGTCGGCACCGACGACGCCTGGGAGGAGGCGACCGAGACGCTGCGCCAGGTCGCCGAGGAGTCGGGCCTGGCGCTCGTGCCGGACCCGGGCGGCGCTGCCTTCTACGGTCCCAAGATCTCCGTCCAGGCCAAGGACGCGATCGGTCGGACGTGGCAGATGTCGACCATCCAGCTCGACTTCAACCTGCCCGAGAAGTTCGACCTGGAGTACCAGGCGTCGGACGGCACGCGTCAGCGCCCCGTCATGATCCACCGTGCGCTGTTCGGCTCGATCGAGCGCTTCTTCGCGGTGCTCACCGAGCACTACGCAGGCGCGTTCCCGGCCTGGCTCGCGCCGGTCCAGGTCGTCGCGGTCCCCGTCGCGGAGCCGTTCAACGACTACCTGGCCGACGTCGTCGCGCAGCTGCGCGCCCAGGGCATCCGTGCCGAGGTCGACTACTCGGACGACCGGTTCGGCAAGAAGATCCGCACGGCCAGCACCCAGAAGGTGCCGTTCGTGCTCATCGCCGGTGGCGAGGACGTCGAGGCGGGTGCGGTGTCGTTCCGCTACCGCGACGGACGTCAGGACAACGGCGTGCCCGTCGCCGAGGCCATCGAGCGGATCGTGTCTGCGGTCCGCGAGCGCAGCCAGGTCTGACGCGTGACGTCGGACGGCGCGGGGGCCGGGTACTCGGTCGAGGGGCCCGAGGGGCATCCTCGGTTCGACGACGGGATGGACCGGTTGTGGACGCCGCACCGCATGGTCTACATCGGTGGGCAGGACAAGCCGGCCGACGACCGTTCGTCGTCGTGCCCGTTCTGCCGGGTCCCTGCGTCGTCCGACGAGGACGGGTTGGTCGTGGCGCGTGGCACGTGGTGCTTCGTGGTGCTCAACCTGTACCCGTACAACCCGGGCCACCTCATGGTGTGCCCGTACCGGCACGTGTCGGACTACACGGACCTGACGCCCGAGGAGACGGACGAGCTGGCGCGGCTGTCGCAGAAGGCGATGCGGGTGACGCGTGCGGTGTCGGGTCCTGACGGCTTCAACCTGGGCATGAACCAGGGGGCGGTCGCAGGGGCCGGCATCGCGGCGCACCTGCACCAGCACGTGGTGCCGCGCTGGTCGGGGGACGCGAACTTCCTGCCGATCGTGGCGCACACCAAGGCCGTCCCGGAGCTGCTGGGGGACACGCGTGCCCGGTTGGCGGCGGCGTGGGACGGCGTGGGCCCGGCGGCGGCCGGCGACGACGTGGTTGACGAGGACGACGTGGCGCCGGTGGCGCCCACAGCTGAGGAGAGCTAGATGTTCGGTCGGCTGCGCGCCGTCGTGACGAGGTTGTTCACGCCGATCGCGGCGTTCCTGCTCCGTGCCGGCGTGTCCCCGGACGCGGTGACGGTCGTGGGCACGCTCGGGGTCGTGGCGTCCGCCCTGTGGTTGTTCCCGACGGGGCACCTGTTCGCGGGGACCATGGCGATCATGGTCTTCGCGTTCTCGGACGCGCTCGACGGCGTGATGGCCCGGCAGGCCGGGCGCTCGGGGCCGTGGGGGGCGTTCCTGGACTCGACGCTGGACCGTCTGGCGGACGCGGCGATCTTCACGGGGCTCATCGTGTGGTTCGTCCGCACGGACAACACGTGGGGCATCGCGGTGGGGCTCGCGTGCCTGGTCCTGGGGTCGGTGGTGCCGTACGCGCGGGCACGGGCCGAGGGCCTGGGCATGACGGCTGCGGTCGGGATCGCCGAGCGGGCGGACCGCCTGGTCGTGACGCTCGTCGCGGCGGGGCTCGTGGGCCTGGGCCTGCCGGTGACGGTGCTGGTCGTGGTGCTGGGGCTGCTCGCGGCCGCGAGCGCCGTGACGGTCGTGCAGCGGATGGCGACGGTGCGTCGTCAGGCGGTCGCCGCTGCCGGGGCTGCGCCGTCCGAGGGTGGTGCCTGAGGTGGGGGTGAGTGCGGACAAGGCGTTCACGTTCGCGTGGCGCAATGCGCACAAGGTGCCGGAGCCGGTGCTGCGTGGGTTGTTCACGCTGATCGCGGACGTGGCGTGGGCGTCGCGCAGGGGTGGTGTGCCGCAGCTCGAGCGGAACCTGGCGAGGGTGCGGCCTGACCTGGACGTGCGGGGGCTGCGCCGGTTGAGCCGGGCGGGCATGCGTTCGTACATGCGGTACTACCGGGAGGCGTTCACGCTGCCTGCGGCGTCTGCTGCGCAGATCGAGGCGCGGGTGCGGCTGGAGGGGTACGAGAACTGTCTGCGGTTCACGTCGCAGGGGGTCACTCCGGTGCTGGCGCTGGGGCACACGGGCAACTGGGACCTGGCGGGGGCGTATGCGACGCCGCACATCGCCCCGGTGCTGACGGTCGCGGAGCGGCTCGAGCCGGAGGAGCTGTTCCAGGAGTTCCTGGCGTTCCGCAACTCGTTGGGGATCGAGATCCTGGCGCTGGGTGACGGGGACGTGTTCCGTGAGCTGATGCGCGGTGCGCGGGGGCCGGGGAAGCTGATCCCGTTGCTCGCGGACCGTGACCTGACGTCGCGGGGCGTGGAGGTGGACCTGTTCGGTGAGCGGGCTCGGGTCGCGGCGGGGCCGGCGGCGCTGGCGGTCTCGACGGGGGCGCCGTTGCTGACGGCGTCGATCCGGTACGAGCGGTTGACGGGGGTCCGGCGTCGTGCGGCGGGGACGCCGTGGGGGATCGTGATCCGGTTCTTCCCGCCGGTGGCCGTCCCGGAGGGGGTGCCGCGCAGCGAGCGGGTCGCGGTCATGACGCAGGCGTGGGTCAACCATCTGGCGGAGGGGATCGCCGCGGACCCGGAGGACTGGCACATGCTGCAGAAGGTGTTCGTGGCGGACCTGGACCCGGAGCGGTATGCCCGGACGAGGGCGAAGGACGCGCAGGATTCTACTGGTGGAGGGGCGGTGGGCTCGGTATGAGCCTGAAGGTCGGGATCGTGTGCCCGTACTCGTTCGACGTCCCGGGTGGTGTGCAGTTCCACATCCGGGACCTGGCGGAGGCGCTCATGGCGCAGGGGCACGAGGTGTCGGTGCTGGCCCCTGCGGACGAGGACACCCCGATCCCGGACTACATCACGTCCGCGGGTCGTGCGGTGCCGGTGAAGTACAACGGCTCGGTGGCGCGCATGACGTTCGGTCCGGTCACGGCGGCGCGCGTGCGCCGGTGGTTGGACGCGGGGCAGTTCGACGTGCTGCACCTGCACGAGCCGGTGACGCCGTCGTTGAGCATGCTGGCGCTGTGGATCGCGCAGGGTCCGATCGTGGCGACGTTCCACACGGCGCTGATCCGTTCGCGGGCGCTGCAGGTGGTGTACCCGTTGGTGCGGCAGAGCCTGGAGAAGATCTCGGCGCGCATCGCGGTCTCGGAGGACGCCCGGCGCACCCTGGTGGAGCACATGGGGGGCGACGCGGTCGTCATCCCGAACGGGGTGTACGTCGACACGTTCGCCGACGCGCAGCCGTCGGCGAGGTGGCAGGGGACGCCGGACGCGCCGACGATCGCGTTCCTGGGGCGCCTGGACGAGCCGCGCAAGGGGCTGCCGGTCCTGACGGCCGCGATCCCGCGCATCCTGGAGCAGGTCCCGGGGGCGCGGTTCCTGGTCGCCGGTCGCGGTGACCAGGGGCGCGCGGACGCCCTGGAGGCGTTGGGGGAGGCCGCGAGCGCCGTGGAGTTCCTGGGGTCGATCTCGGACGGGGAGAAGGCGTCCCTGCTGTCGTCGGTGGACGTGTACATCGCGCCGCAGACGGGTGGGGAGAGCTTCGGGATCGTGCTGGTGGAGGCGATGAGCGCGGGGGCGTGCGTGGTGGCCTCCGACCTGGGGGCGTTCCGGCGGGTCCTGGACGAGGGGGAGGCGGGGGCGTTGTTCCCGGTGGGGGACTCGGCGGCGTTGGCGCAGACGGTGCTGCGGGTCCTGGCGGACCCGGAGGGTCGGGTGCGGTACTGCGAGCGGGCGATCTCGTTCGTGCGCCGGTTCGACTGGTCGACCGTGACGGCCGAGGTCCTGGCGGTGTACGAGATGGCGTTGGCGGCCTCGGACGCGGTGATCCCGGTGCACGAGGACCCGGCGTCGTTGCGCGGCGGTCGTCGTCTGGGGTTGTGGCCCCGCCCTGAGCAGGAGAGGAACCCGTCGTGACGTGGTCGGAGATCGCCATCATCGTGGTGGCCGTGGTGCTGGTGGCGGGCTGGGCCCTGTGGGTCGCGGCGTCGCGCCTGGACCGGTTGCACCGCAAGGTCATGGCGTCGCGCCTGGCCCTGGACGCGCAGCTGGAGCGGCGGGCGTCGGCGGCGCTGGACCTGGCGGGCGCGGGGGAGCTGGACCCGGCGAGCTCGGTCCTGGTCGCGGAGGCGGCGTACGCGGTCCTGGACGACGACCTGCGCATGCGGGAGATCGCGGCCGCGGTACCGGGCCTGGCGGAGCTGGTGGGGGCGCCGGAGGGGGTGCGCCGGCCCGACGGCGGCGCTCCGGTCGTGCAGGCGCCGCGCCTCCTGGCGGGGGTGGGGATGCAGCGGGCCATGGCGGAGAGCGACCTGTCGGCCACGTTGCGCTCGGCGCTCGAGGACCCGCAGGAGGTCGCCGAGATCCGGGCCTCGCCCCTGGGGGCGGAGCTGTTGGCCGCGTTGGCGGGGGCCTGGTACCGGGCGCAGATCGCCCGCCGGTTCCACAACGAGGCCGTGGCGCAGACGCAGCGCCTGCGTCGTACCTGGTACGCCCGGGCGTTCTCCTTGGCGGGGCACGCCCCGATGCCGGTCACGGTCGAGCTGGACGACGCCTGGCCGCCGGCCCTGGACCGCAACCCCTGACCGGTGGCGCCTGCCGCTGCACTGCCCGAGGGGTGGTCGCCGCTCCGTAGACTGGGCGGTGACGTGCAAGCATGTCGGCGGCGCGAGCGTGACCCCTGCTCGTGCGTCCCAACGTGAAGATTCGAGGTTTCGCGGTGTCCGTGGAGAATTCCGGCGAGAACAGCCCGCAGGCGTCCGACGTGGTCGGCTCGGCCAAGGTCAAGCGCGGCATGGCCGAGATGCTCAAGGGCGGCGTCATCATGGACGTCGTCACCCCCGACCAGGCGAAGATCGCCGAGGACGCGGGAGCGGTGGCCGTCATGGCCCTCGAGCGTGTCCCGGCCGACATCCGCGCGCAGGGCGGCGTCTCGCGCATGAGCGACCCGGACATGATCGACGGCATCATCGCCGCGGTCTCGATCCCCGTCATGGCCAAGGCGCGCATCGGTCACTTCGTCGAGGCGCAGGTGCTGCAGG
Source organism: Oerskovia sp. 140933 (assembly GCF_059651515.1). NCBI lineage: Bacteria > Bacillati > Actinomycetota > Actinomycetes > Micrococcales > Cellulomonadaceae > Oerskovia > Oerskovia sp. 140933. The sequence continues at coordinate 46,041 of NZ_JAMXIO010000025.1, read as the reverse complement.
CCCTGGGTGTCGACTACATCGACGAGTCCGAGGTCCTGACCCCGGCGGACTACGCCAACCACATCGACAAGTGGGCCTTCGAGGCGCCGTTCGTGTGCGGGGCGACGAACCTGGGCGAGGCCCTGCGCCGCATCACCGAGGGTGCGGCGATGATCCGCTCCAAGGGCGAGGCCGGCACGGGCGACGTGTCCAACGCGACCACGCACATGCGCACCATCCGCGCCGAGATCCGCCGCCTGACGTCCCTGCCGGAGGACGAGCTGTTCGTCGCGGCCAAGGAGCTCCAGGCGCCGTACGAGCTGGTCAAGGAGGTCGCCGCCACGGGCAAGCTGCCCGTGGTCATGTTCACCGCGGGCGGTATCGCGACCCCGGCCGACGCGGCCATGATGATGCAGCTCGGCGCCGAGGGCGTGTTCGTGGGCTCGGGCATCTTCAAGTCGGGCAACCCGGCCCAGCGTGCGGCCGCGATCGTCAAGGCCACCACGTTCTACGACGACCCGGCCGTCCTCGCGGACGTCTCGCGCGGCCTGGGCGAGGCCATGGTCGGCATCAACGTCGACGACATCCCCGTCCCGCACCGCCTCGCCGAGCGCGGCTGGTGACTCCCGCTGCAGGTCCGGTGACGTCCCGGTGACACCGTGACGACCGGCGCGCAGGACGGGCCGGAGGGCCACGTCCCGTCCGGGGTGGGCGCACCCGTTGCGCCCGCCCCGGCGGCGTCGCCCGCCGCCCCGACGCCGGTGCCTCCCAGCACGCTCGGCCCCGACTGGGTCCTGGGCCCGGACGGCATGCGCCACCGGCGCGGTGCCCGCGTCCTGCTGATCGACGCCCGCGACCGGGTCCTGCTCGCCCGCGGCCACGACACCGACCAGCCCGGCCGCTCCTGGTGGTTCACCATCGGCGGCGGCGTCGAACCCGGCGAGAGCGACCGGGACGCGGCCCTGCGCGAGGTCCTCGAGGAGACGGGCCTGCGCCTGGACCCCGCCGGGCTCGAGGGGCCCGTGTGGACCCGGTCGGCCATCTTCGACTTCTACCGTGAGCGCTGCCGCCAGGACGAGGTGTTCTACCTCGCCCGCCTCGGCGACCAGCACACGAGCCGGCCCCTGACCCGTGACGGGTGGACCGAGATCGAGCACGACGTCGTCGACGAGATGCGCTGGTTCACGCTCCCCGAGCTGCGCACCGTGACCATCGAGGTCTTCCCCGCCGGTCTCGCCGACCTCCTCGAGCCCCTGCTCGACGGCTGGGACGGCCGCACCCGCCACCTCGGCGAAGCCACCGAGTAGCCCGCCCGGACCCGGGCGCCCACGGCGAGCGCCGCCGTCGGGCACCTCGCACCCCACCCCCGCCCAGCCCGTACGATGGGCGATCGTGAAACCGGTCATTGGAGTCCTCGCCCTGCAGGGCGACGTCCGCGAGCACGTGGCAGCCCTCGAGGCGGCCGGCGCCCGTCCCGTCACGGTGCGCCGCCCCACCGAGCTCGCCGCGCTCGACGGCCTCGTGATCCCCGGCGGGGAGTCGACCACGATCGACAAGCTGCTGCGGATCTTCGAGCTGTTCGACCCGCTGCGCGCCGCGATCGCGGCCGGGCTGCCGGTGTACGGGTCGTGCGCGGGCATGATCCTGCTCGCCGACCGGGTGCTGGGAGCCACGCACGACCAGCAGACCCTCGGCGGCCTGGACGTCACGGTGCGCCGCAACGCGTTCGGGCGCCAGGTCGACTCGTTCGAGTCCTCGGTCGAGATGGTCGGTGTCCCGGGCGGCCCCGTGCCCGCCGCGTTCATCCGCGCCCCCTGGGTCGAGGAGGCCGGTCCCGCGGTCCAGGTCCTGGCCCGCACCCGGCACCGCGGAGCGGGCGCGCCCGAGCCGTCCACGGGGACGGGTGACGTCGCAGGTAGAATCGTCGCAGTACGTCAGGGAACGTTGCTCGCCACCTCCTTCCACCCCGAGATCACGGGCGATGCGCGGGTGCACGAGCTCTTCGTCGCAATCGTGAAGGAGTAACAGGGGTATGTCAGGACACTCCAAGTGGGCTACGACCAAGCACAAGAAGGCCGTGATCGACGCCAAGCGCGGCAAGCTGTTCGCCAAGCTCATCAAGAACATCGAGGTCGCGGCCCGCACGGGCGGCGGTGACCTCGCCGGGAACCCCACGCTCTTCGACGCCGTCCAGAAGGCCAAGAAGTCCTCGGTCCCCAACGACAACATCGACCGCGCCCTCAAGCGCGGCTCCGGCCAGGAGGCCGGCGGCGCCGACTACCAGACGATCATGTACGAGGGCTACGGCCCCGGCGGCATCGCCGTCCTCGTCGAGTGCCTCACGGACAACAAGAACCGTGCCGCCGCAGAGGTCCGCATCGCGTTCACGCGCAACGGCGGCCAGCTCGCGGACCCGGGCTCGGTGTCCTACCTGTTCTCCCGCAAGGGCGTCATCGTGGTCCCCAAGGAGGGCACCACCGAGGACGACGTCATGGAGGCCGTCCTCGAGGCGGGCGGCGAGGAGGTCACCGACGAGGGCGACACGTTCGAGGTCCTCACCGAGGCCACCGACCTGGTCGCGGTCCGCACCGCCCTGCAGGACGCGGGCATCGAGTACGACTCCGCGGACGTCGTCTTCCACCCGTCCATGGAGGTCGAGGTCGACGCCGAGGGCGCCCGCAAGATCCTGCGCCTCATCGACGCCCTCGAGGACAGCGACGACGTGCAGAACGTCTACGCGAACTTCGACGCGAGCGACGAGGTCATGGCCGAGCTCGAGAACGACGACTGAGCACCCTGGTGTGACGAAGGGCTCCCGCGCGACCGCTCGCGTGGGAGCCCTTCGTCGTGGGCGGCCCGTGAGAGGGTGAGCGCGTGCGCGTGCTCGGAGTGGACCCAGGCCTGACCCGCTGCGGCATCGGCGTCGTCGACTCCCTGCCGGGGCGGCGCGCCCGCATGGTCGCGGTCGGGGTCCTGCAGAGCCCGCCCGACATGTCGGTGGACCTGCGCCTGCTCACCATCTCCCAGCGCCTGGACGCCTGGATGGACGAGCACGTCCCCGACGTCGTGGCCGTCGAGCGCGTCTTCGCCCAGCACAACGTCAGCACCGTCATGGGCACCGCACAGGTCGCAGGCCTCGCGATGGTCGCCGCGGCCCGCCGCGGGGTCCCCGTCGCGATGCACACCCCCAGCGAGGTCAAGGCCGCCGTGACCGGCACCGGGCGCGCCGACAAGATCCAGGTCCAACGCATGGTCGCCCGCATCCTCGAGCTCGCCGAGCTGCCCAAGCCCGCCGACGCCGCCGACGCCCTGGCCCTCGCGATCTGCCACCTGTGGCGCCCCGCGGGGGCCCTGCAGGGCGGGGACCGCCACCAGCTCACGCCCGCCCAGCGCGCCTGGGCCGCGGCCGAGCAGGCCTCGCGCGGACCCCGCCGCTGACCGCGTCCCCACCGGGGCGCACCGGCCCCGGTGAGCACGGGCGGTGCCGGGGGAGCGAGCCCGACGGCGAGGCTCACCCCGGCCGGCCGCGTCCCGTTGCTAGAGTGGCCGGGGTTTCGTACAGGTGTTCGGGGTCGGCCGCAGGCGGTCGGCACCCGCGAGGAAGCATGGAGGCACAGTGATCGCATCGCTGTCGGGCACGGTCGCGGACGTCCGCCTGGACCGCGCCGTCATCGACGTGGGCGGCGCCGGGGGAGCCGTGGGCTACCTCGTGCACGCGACCCCCGCGACGCTGTCCGCGCTGCGCGTGGGCGAGCCCGCCCGCCTCGCCACGAGCATGGTCGTCCGGGAGGACTCGTTCACGCTCTTCGGCTTCGCCGACGACGACGAGCGCACCGTGTTCGAGGCCGTGCAGACCGTCAGCGGCGTCGGGCCCCGCCTGGCCCTGGCCATGCTCGCGGTCCACACCCCCGACGCCCTGCGCCGCGCGGTCGCGGGCGAGGACATCGCCGCGCTCATGCGCGTGCCCGGGATCGGCCGCAAGGGCGCGCAGCGCATCGCGCTCGAGCTCGGCGACAGGCTCGGCGCCCCCACCGGCACCGACCCGGACACCGCGCCCGGTGCGCCCGGCAGCGTGGTCGACGACCAGCGCGACCAGGTCGTGCAGGCCCTCGTCGGCCTCGGGTGGAACCCCAAGGCCGCCGAGGACGCCCTCGCCACCGTCCTGACCCAGGCCGGCGCCGACGCCGTCGCCCCCGACGAGATCGCCGGCGCCCTGCGCGCCTCGCTGCGCGTCCTGGGCGGCCCCCGTGGCTGACTTCGACCGCGTCGGCTACGAGGACGGCCACGAGCCGTTCACGTCCGAACGCATCGTGACCTCGACCGCGGACGACCTCGAGCGCGCCGCCGAGGCCGCGCTGCGCCCGCGCCGCCTCGAGGAGTTCGTCGGCCAGCTCGTCGTGCGCGACCAGCTCTCGCTCGTCCTGCAGGCCGCCCTCGCCCGCGGCGCGACCCCCGACCACGTCCTGCTGTCCGGGCCGCCCGGGCTCGGCAAGACGACCCTCGCGATGATCATCGCCGCCGAGCTCGGCACGTCGCTGCGCGTCACGTCCGGACCCGCGATCCAGCACGCGGGCGACCTCGCCGCCGTCCTGTCCTCGCTCGAGGAGGGCGAGGTCCTGTTCATCGACGAGATCCACCGCCTCGCGCGCCCCGCCGAGGAGCTGCTGTACGTCGCGATGGAGGACTTCCGGGTCGACGTCGTCGTCGGCAAGGGCGCCGGGGCCAGCGCCATCCCGCTGTCCCTGCCGCCCTTCACCGTCGTGGGCGCGACCACGCGCGCCGGGCTCCTGCCCGCGCCCCTGCGCGACCGGTTCGGGTTCACCGGACACCTCGACTTCTACTCCGCGGAAGAGCTCGAGCGCGTCATCATCCGCTCGGCCGGACTGCTCGGCGTCGAGATCAAGCACGCCGCCGCGCACGAGATCTCGGGCCGGTCGCGCGGCACGCCCCGCATCGCCAACCGTCTGCTGCGCCGCGTGCGCGACTGGGCGCAGGTCCGCGGCGACGGCACCATGGACCTGCGCGCTGCCCGCGCGGCCCTGGAGGTCTACGAGGTCGACGAGCTGGGCCTCGACCGCCTCGACCGGGCCGTGCTCGGCGCCCTGTGCACGCGCTTCGGGGGAGGGCCCGTGGGCCTGAGCACCCTCGCCGTGACCGTCGGCGAGGAGTCGGAGACGGTCGAGACCGTCGCCGAGCCCTTCCTCGTGCGCGAGGGCCTGATCGGGCGCACGCCCCGCGGCCGCGTCGCGACCCCCGCCGCGTGGGCCCACCTCGGCCTGACCCCGCCCGACCCCCTCGCACCGCGCGGACCGGGCGGCGTCGTCGGGCCCCGCAGCGGTTCAGGACGCTCGGGGGGAACCCTGTTCGACACGGGGGCCTAGACTGGGGGAATCTGAGCGGCGGAACTCCACGGCCGGACGGTTCGTTGGTGATCCGTACGCGTGCGCCTAGACTGCCGCGCAGATTCCCGCACAGAACAGGAACCGGTTTCCCCGCCATGGACTTCAGCCTCATCATCATCCTCGCCCTCGCCGCAGGCGCGATGTTCCTCATGACCAGCCGGTCGCGCAAGGCCCAGAAGGAAGCAGCCGCCTTCCGCACCAACCTGGCCCCCGGCCAGGAGGTCATGACCGGCTCAGGACTGTTCGGCACCATCGTCGACGTCGACGAGGAGAAGGACATCATCACGATCGAGTCCACCCCCGGCACCCAGACGCGTTGGCTCCGCGCCGCGATCGCCAAGCTCGTCGAGCCGCCGGTCGAGGAAGAGGTCACCGAGGTCGAGGGCACCGACGTCACCGACGAGCAGGACCCGGCCTACGGCGACGCAGGCCAGACCTCCTCGCCCCAGGACGACACGCTCGACGTCCCGGACGACCTGTCCGGGCTCACCGACAAGCCGGGGGACAAGCGGGACGACGGCACCGACAGCAAGTGACACCACGTCGCACCCCGAACCCGGGGTGCGACGTCGACCCGCGCCATCTCGCGATGTCGCGCGCACGAGAAGAGACGGATAGTTGGCCACCTCCAACACACGACGCGCCAGGCCCGTACGCACCCTGGTGACCCTCGCTGTACTGATCCTCGCGCTGTTCGCGTCGATCTTCGCCGGCACCAAGTGGTCGGACGCGAGCACCACGCCCGGACTCGCCCTCGACCTGGAGGGCGGCACGCAGATCATCCTCACGCCGGTCGCCACCGAGGGCAAGGTCACCGACGAGACGATCACGCAGGCGATCAACGTGATCCGCCAGCGCGTCGACTCCTCGGGCGTCACCGAGGCCGAGATCACGAGCCAGGGCAACAACATCGTCGTCGGGCTGCCGGGCACCCCGAGCGACGAGACCCTCGACCTCGTGCGCAAGTCCGCGCAGATGCGGTTCCGCCCGGTCCTGACCGTCGGCGCGCCCACCCCCGTGGAGAGCGCGGAGACGGAGACGCCGGCCGACCCCGAGACGCCCGTCACCCCGGCGAACCCGAGCGACCTCGCCCAGATCACCCCCGCGATCCAGGCCGAGTTCGACGCACTGGACTGCACGGACCCCGCGAACCTCACCGGCGGGCTCGGCGACGACCCCGACGCGCCCCTGGTCACGTGCGCCGACGACGGCACCGCGAAGTACATCCTGGGCCCGGTCGAGATCGAGGGCACCGAGATCTCCAACGCGAGCTCGGGCATGGGCACCACGGCCCAGGGCGTGAGCACCGGCCAGTGGGTCGTCAACCTCGAGTTCAACAAGGCCGGCACCGAGGCCTTCGAGGTCGTCACCGACCGTCTCTTCTCGCTGCCCGCCCCGCAGAACGCGTTCGCGCTCGTGCTCGACGGACTCGTCATCTCGGCGCCGTCCGCGAACGCCGTCATCACCGACGGCAAGGCCGAGATCTCCGGCAGCTTCACGCGTGAGAGCGCAGCGCTGCTCGCGAACCAGCTCAACTTCGGCTCGCTCCCGCTGACCTTCGAGGTCCAGAGCGAGCAGCAGATCTCCGCGACCCTCGGCAGCGAGCAGCTCGAGAAGGGCCTCATCGCGGGTGCGATCGGCCTCCTGCTCGTCGTCATCTACTCGCTCTTCCAGTACCGGGCCCTCGGCCTGGTCACGGTCGCCTCGCTCGGCATCGCCGCCGTGCTCACCTTCGGGGTGATCCTGCTCCTGTCCTGGACGATCGGGTACCGCCTGTCGCTGCCCGGCGTCGCGGGAATCATCGTCGCGATCGGCATCACCGCGGACTCGTTCATCGTGTACTTCGAACGCATCCGTGACGAGCTACGCGACGGTCGGACCCTGAACTCGGCCGTCGAGAAGGGCTGGGACCGCGCACGGCGCACCATCCTGGCCTCCGACGCGGTCAACTTCCTCGCCGCGGTCGTGCTGTACTTCCTGGCCGTGGGCGGCGTGCGCGGCTTCGCGTTCACGCTCGGACTGACCACGCTGATCGACCTGATCGTCGTGTTCATGTTCACGCACCCCGTCATGCAGCTCCTGGCCCGCACCAAGTTCTTCGCGAACGGGCACCCGGCCTCGGGCCTCGACCCGCGCCGGCTCGGCGCGACCACCCGCTACGCCGGCCGTGGGCGCGTCGCCCGCCCCGGTACCCAGGCCGCGTCCGGCACCTCGGACGCCGCGGTCACCGACACACCCGTCGACGAGCCCTTCGGCAGCCCCACGCGCGAGAAGGTCGGTGCGGGCGCGAGCCTGTCCGGCGCGACCGCGGGTGACAGCGGCCGGATGACGATCGCCGAGCGCCGGGCCGCCGCCAGGCGCGCGGCCCAGGACTCCGGCTCCACCACCGATTCCTCGACCGAGGGCGACAAGAACGAGGAGAACCGCTGATGGCGCAGGGATTCGCCCAGTGGGGCAACGACCTGTACACGGGGCGCAAGTCCTACCAGATCGTCGGCCACCGCCGCCGCTTCTACATCGTCGCGATCGTCATGGTCGTCCTGTCGTTCGGGGTCCTGCTCACCAAGGGCTTCAACCTCGGCATCGACTTCCGCGGCGGCTCCGAGTTCGTCGTCTCGAACGTGAGCGACACCAGCCAGCAGCCCGCGATCGACGCCGTGGCCGAGGTCGCCCCCGACGAGGTCCCGCGCGTCACGAGCGTCGGTGGCAGCGCCGTCCGCGTCCAGACCGACCGCCTGACCGCCGACGAGGTCACCGAGGTCCGCGACGCGCTCGCCGGTGCCTACTCGGTGACCGAGAACGACGTCACGACCGCGTTCATCGGCCCCAGCTGGGGCAAGGACGTCTCGCAGAAGGCCATCACTGGCCTGATCGTCTTCCTGGTCCTCGTGGGCCTGGTCATGACGATCTACTTCCGGAACTGGCGCATGGCCGCCGCCGCGCTCATCGCGCTGTTCCACGACCTGATCATCACGGTCGGGATCTACGCGGCGATCGGCTGGGAGGTCACCCCGGCGACCGTGATCGGCTTCCTGACCATCCTCGGGTACTCGATCTACGACACGGTCGTGGTCTTCGACAAGGTCCGCGAGAACACGCGCGGCGTCCTCGACCAGACCCGCAGCACCTACGCCGAGCGGGCGAACCTCGCGGTCAACCAGACGCTCGTCCGGTCGATCAACACCTCGGTCGTGGCCCTGCTGCCCGTCAGCGCGATCCTGTTCATCGGCGCGTTCCTGCTGGGGGCCGGCACGCTGCGCGACATCTCGCTCGCCCTGTTCGTCGGCATGGCCGTCGGCGCCTACTCCTCGATCTTCCTGGCCACGCCCCTGGAGGTCTCGCTGCGTGAGCGCGAGCCCGCCATCAAGGAGCACACCCAGAAGGTCCTGGACAAGCGCGCGGCCCTCGTCGCGGACGCGGCCCGGTCCACCGACGACGTGTCCCGCGATGCGGCTCTGGCAGCGGCCGGGGTCCAGGGCTCGGGCCAGCTCCTGCCGGGGGCCCACCAGGGCAACAAGGCCCAGCCGCGACGCAAGCGGGGGCACTGAGCACTCATGAGCACCAGCAGCATCCTTCCCGTCGGACTCTCGGGCCTGGGGGACGAGCGCGCGGCCGAGGTCCTCGGCCTCATCCGCGACGTCCCGGACTACCCCCAGCCCGGTGTCACGTTCCGTGACATCACCGGCCTGCTCGCCGACGGCAAGGCGCTCGGCGACGTGGTCGACTCCCTCGCGGCCTTCGCCGCGGGGGGCGTCGACCTCGTCGCCGGTCTGGAGGCCCGCGGCTTCCTGATCGGCGCCCCGCTCGCGACCCGTCTGGGCGTCGGCTTCCTGCCGCTGCGCAAGGCGGGCAAGCTGCCGCCGCCCACCGAGGCCGTGACCTACGACCTCGAGTACGGCACGGCCACGATCGAGCTGCGCACCGGCACGCTCGCGCCCGGCGCGCGCGTCCTGGTCGTCGACGACGTCCTGGCCACGGGCGGCACGGCCTCGGCCGGTGCCGAGCTCGTGGAGCGGTGCGGCGGCGTCGTCGTCGGTCTCGCGTTCCTGCTCGAGCTCGACGGCCTGGGCGGGCGCGAACGGCTCGCGGGCCGGCAGGTCGACACGCTCCTGCGCGTGGAGTCGTAGGATTGCCACTCCGACGAACGTCGAGATTCTCCGGCGATCAGGGTGAGGAGGCACGCATGAGCGAAGAGACACGGACCGGTCGGTCCGCGAGCGAGAGCGGGCAGTCCTCGGCAGCGCGCGTACGGTCCCGGTTGGTGCGGTTCGGCGTCCGGGGGAGCCAGGGAGGCATCCCCGCGCTCGAACCCGTGCTCCAGGCAGTCCGGACCAACCACCCCAAGTCCGACCTGTCGGTCATCGAGCGCGCCTACGTCACCGCAGAGAAGGCCCACCGCGGCCAGGCCCGCAAGAGCGGCGACCCGTACATCACGCACCCCGTCGCGGTCGCCACGATCCTCGCGGACCTCGGGTTCGACGGCGCCACGCTCGCCGCGGCCCTGCTCCACGACACGGTCGAGGACACCGAGTACTCGCTCGAACGCCTCACCGAGGAGTACGGCGAGGAGATCGCCATGCTCGTCGACGGCGTCACCAAGCTCGACAAGGTCAAGTACGGCGACGCGGCGCAGGCCGAGACCGTGCGCAAGATGGTCGTGGCCATGGCCCGCGACATCCGTGTGCTCGTCATCAAGCTCGCCGACCGCCTGCACAACGCCCGGACCTGGAAGTTCGTCCCGTCGTCGTCGGCCGAGCGCAAGGCCCGCGAGACCCTCGAGATCTACGCGCCCCTGGCCCACCGCCTGGGCATGAACACCATCAAGTGGGAGCTCGAGGACCTGTCGTTCGCGACGCTCTACCCCAAGGTGTACGAGGAGATCGTCCACCTCGTGGCCGAGCGCGCACCGGCCCGCGAGGAGTACCTCGCGGTCGTCCGGGAGCAGGTGACCGCGGACCTGCGGACGGCCAAGATCAAGGCGACCGTGACCGGGCGCCCCAAGCACTACTACTCGATCTACCAGAAGATGATCGTGCGCGGGCACGACTTCGCGGAGATCTACGACCTGGTCGGCGCACGCGTCCTCGTGGACACCGTGCGCGACTGCTACGCGGCGCTCGGCGCCCTGCACGCGCGATGGAACCCCGTCCCCGGGCGGTTCAAGGACTACATCGCGATGCCCAAGTTCAACATGTACCAGTCGCTGCACACCACGGTGATCGGTCCCGGCGGCAAGCCCGTCGAGATCCAGATCCGTACGCACGACATGCACCGACGGGCCGAGTACGGGGTCGCGGCGCACTGGAAGTACAAGGAGGTCGCCAAGTCGAGCGGCGCTCCGGACACGGCGTCGACCGACATGCAGTGGTTGCGCCAGCTCGTCGACTGGCAGCGCGAGACCGCGGACCCCTCGGAGTTCCTCGACTCGCTGCGCTTCGAGATCGGGGGCGCCGAGGTCTACGTCTTCACGCCCAAGGGCGACGTGATCGCGCTGCCCGCGGGCTCGACGCCCGTCGACTTCGCGTACGCGGTCCACACCGAGGTCGGTCACCGCACCATGGGGGCGCGCGTCAACGGACGCCTCGTCCCGCTCGACTCCAAGCTGGACAACGGCGACGTCGTCGACGTCCTGACCTCCAAGTCGGAGACCGCTGGCCCCAGCCGTGACTGGCTCGCGTTCGTCAGCAGCCCGCGCGCCCGCAACAAGATCCGGCAGTGGTTCTCCAAGGAGCGCCGCGAGGAGGCCGTCGAGCACGGCAAGACCGCGATCGCCAAGGCCATGCGCAAGCAGAACCTGCCGATCCAGCGCCTGCTGAGCCACGAGTCGCTCGTGGGCCTCGCGAACGAGATGCGCTACCCCGACGTCTCGGCGCTGTACGCCGCGATCGGCGAGGGGCAGGTCTCGGCCGCGAGCGTCGTGCAGAAGCTCGTGCACGCCATGGGCGGGGAGGACGGCGCGTCCGAGGACCTCGCGGAGGTCGCCCGTCCGGGGCACACCGCGCGTCGCCCCCGCACGGGCGACCCGGGCGTGGTCGTCAAGGGCGTGGACGACATCTGGGTCAAGCTCGCCAAGTGCTGCACCCCGGTCCCGGGCGACGAGATCATCGGCTTCATCACGCGTGGACAGGGCGTGAGCGTCCACCGCGCGGACTGCGCCAACGTCGTGGGCCTGCGCAACCAGCCCGAGCGCATCGTCGAGGTCGACTGGACCACGGGCAGCAACGCCCTGTTCCTGGTGCAGATCCAGGTCGAGGCCCTCGACCGCTCGCGCCTGCTCTCGGACGTGACGCGGGTCCTGTCGGACCACCACGTCAACATCCTGTCCGCGACGGTCTCGACGTCGAACGACCGGGTCGCGATGTCCCGGTTCGTGTTCGAGATGGCCGAGCCCGGCCACCTGGCGACGGTGCTGTCCGCGGTCCGCAAGATCGACGGCGTGTTCGACGTCTACCGGATCACGGGCTCCAAGGCCGCCGAGCCGCCGCCGCTCCCGGCCTGACCGCCGGCCGGGCCCCCGCACCACGGCCCGACGGCGCCGCGCACCTGGGTGCGCGCGTCGCCCGGGTCCGGCGGGCGCGCGGCGACCTGGACGGCGAGGGGGGCGGCGCCGTACGGCCGCGGGCGACAGGCCCCGCTCGACGGGTGACCGGAGGCCCCCGGTGGCAGCATCAGGGGATGGACCTGCCCGTGCGCCCGCCCACGCTGCCCATGCTCGCGAAGTCGGTCTCGGGCGTCCCGGACCCCGCAGGGGTCGAGGGCGGCCTGGTGTTCGAGCCCAAGTGGGACGGGTTCCGTGCGATCGTCTACCGCGACGGCGACGAGGTGCGCCTCGACAGCCGCAGCGCCAAACCCATGGAGCGGTACTTCCCCGACGTCGTCCAGGCAGTCCTGGACTCGTTGCCCGAGCGGTGCGTGGTCGACGGGGAGATCGTGCTCGCCCAGGGCGGCCGGCTCGACTTCGAGGCGCTTCAGCAGCGCATCCACCCCGCGGCCTCGCGCGTCGCCCGCCTGGCCGAGGAGACCCCGGCGAGCCTCGTCGTGTTCGACCTGCTGGCCCTGGGCGACGACGACGTCACGGCCGAGCCGCTCGCCCGCCGCCAGGAGCTGCTCGCGGGCCTGCGGCTCGACGGCCCGCACGTGCACCTGACGCCCCGCACCACGGACCGAGCGGTCGCCCAGGAGTGGTTCGAGTCGTTCGAGGGCGCAGGGCTCGACGGGGTCGTCGCGAAACCGCTCGCCGCGCCCTACCAGCCCAACAAGCGCGTCATGCTCAAGGTCAAGCACGAGCGCACGGCCGACGTCGTGCTCGCGGGATACCGCCTGCACAAGACGTCGACCCCCGCGGAGCCGCTGCTGGGCTCGCTCCTCCTGGGGCTGTACGACGGTGCGGGCGACCTGCAGTTCGTGGGCGTCGCGGCGTCGTTCCCCATGGCCCGTCGCGCCGAGCTCGTCGACGAGCTCGCGCCGCTCGTGCTCGACCCCGACAGCCCCGACGCCGCCGAGCACCCGTGGGCCGGGTGGGAGAGCCCGGGCTCGGGGCGCATGCCGGGCGCGCAGTCGCGCTGGAGCGGCGCCAAGGACATGTCGTTCGTCCCGCTGCGGATCGAGCGGGTGCTCGAGGTGGCGTACGACCACATGGAGGGCAGCCGGTTCCGCCACACCGTCCAGCTCCGGCGCTGGCGCAGCGACCGCGAGCCCGCGTCGTGCACGTACGAGCAGCTCGAGGAGCCCGTGAGCTACCGCCTGGACGACCTGCTGCCCGGGGCACCGGGCGTGGCGTGAGCCGCACACCGGGCACCTTCCCCGGAGGGCCTGGAGCGTCGGCACCGCCCACAGGGCCGCACGAGGCGTGCCAGGGGCCCTTCTCCGCACCACGCCCCGGGGGGTGGGGTCAGTCGTCCTTCGCGTGCTCGTCGTGCCGTGAGGCGTCCTTGCTGGGCTGGACGCGCTTGGGCTCGCCCGGCATCTTGGGGTGCTCGGGAGGATAGGGCAGGTCGCCCAGCCCGTGGTCGCGCTCGTCACGCGCCGCGAGATCGAGCGCCAGCTCGAGAGAGCACCGCGGCTCGGGGGCCGCGGCGTCCAGACGGGCGTGCAGGTCACCGACCTCTGCGAACCGTGCCGGCACGGTCAGCACGTCGAAGTCGTCCGGCGCGACGTCCGGCACCTCCTCCCAGTGCAGCGGCGCCGAGACCGTGGCGCGGGCGTTGGACCGGATCGAGTACGCCGAGGCGATCGTGCGGTCGCGCGCCATCTGGTTGTAGTCGACGAAGATCTTGACCCCGCGCTCCTCCTTCCACCACTTCGTCGTGACCTGGTCCGGCAGGCGCCGCTCGAGCTCACGACCGATCGCGATCGTCGCCCGGCGCGCCTGCACGAAGCTCCACCGCGGCTCGACCGGGACGAACACGTGCAGGCCACGGCCGCCCGACGTCTTGGGGAAGCCCTCCAGGCCCAGCTCGCCCAGCAGCTCGCGCAGCTCCGGGGCCACCCGCGCGGCGTCGGAGTAGTCGGTCCCGGGCTGCGGGTCGAGGTCGATGCGCAGCTGGTCGGGCGACTCGACGTCCGCGCCCGTCACGGGCCACGGGTGGAACGTCAGCGTCCCCAGGTTCGCGGCCCACAGCACCACGGCCAGCTCGGTCGGGCGCACCTCGTCGGCCGTGCGACCGCTCGGGAACGCGATCCGGGCCGTCTCGACGTAGTCCGGAGCGCCCTGCGGGATGCGCTTCTGGTAGAACGCGTCGCCGCTGTTGTCCGTGCGGGTGCTCAGCCTGGCCCCCTCGAACACTCCCTTGGGCCAGCGTTCGAGCGTCGTCGGACGCTCGCGCAGCGCCGCGAGGATGCCCGGACCGACCGACTGGAAGTACCTCACGACGTCGAGCTTGGTCAGCCCCCGGCCGGGGAAGACGACACGGTCCGGGCTCGTGACGCGCACGGTGCGCCCGTCGACGTCGAGCTCGACGGCCGGGGTCGTGGAACGAGGCATCCCCTCACGGTAGACGCGGGGGCCTCCCGTCGCCCGCCGACCCGTCCTCGGCCGACGGCCCCCGGGCGGCGAGCAGGTCCGCGAGCAGCACCCGCGCCCGCGGCCGCCCCGTCCGGCGGTGCCGCAGGTCGAGGACCTGCAGCGCGACGCGCACGTCCAGGCCGCCGCGCTCGAGGAGCGCCCGCAGGACCGGCACGGCCAGCACCGGATCCGTCAGGCAGGCGACGTCGACCGCGGTCCGCTCGACCGTCGTCACCAGCACCGTGCCGATCCGCACGGTCTCCGGACGCAGGAGCGCGCTCTGGCGCGACACGCGCCCCGGACGGGGCGGGGGACGGTGGACGCCCAGGGGGTAGACGACCTCGAGACCTGCGCCCTCCGGTGTCCCGCAGTGCACCCAGGCCGCGCTCGTGCCGCCGACCACGGTCCGCGGGGGCACCTGGGGAGCCAAGGACTGCGCACGCACCGCGGGGGTGAGCGCCGTCGTCGGGCGGACCGCCGCGTCCTCCCGGACCCGGACGAGCGCGCCGCACCGCACCAGGTCTCCCCACGCGACGCGACCTCCGACGTGCTCCGGCCCGACCACCAGAGGTGCGTCGTCCACGCGGACGTCCATGGCGAGGTCCGCGGGCGTCGCCGCCCCCGGGCCGGCGGCGGCGCGGGAGAGGGGAGGGAGCAGTGTGGTCACGGTCACCAGCCTGGCGTGTCCGGCGGGCACGCACGAGGGGCCCGCGTGAACCTGTGGACAGCGGTGCCGTCCACAGGCCCTCGCGGGCCCCTCGTAGGGTGCGGGATCAGCCGCGCGAGTCCTCGGCGGCCTTGACGACCTGCTCGAGCCACGCACGACGCGCCGTGATCGCCGACTCGACCTCGGCGACCTTGCGCTTGTCCCCCTTGGCCTGTGCGGCCGCCAGGTCCTCCTCGAGGCCCGCGATCGCGGCCTCGAGCTGCGCGGCAGCCCCCTCGGCACGCGCCCGGGTCTCGGGGTTCGAGCGCGACCACTGCGACTGCTCGGCGTCACGGACCGCGGTCTCGACCGCGCGCAGGCGAGCCTCGACGCGCTGGACGTCGGCACGCGGGACCTTGCCCGCGTCCTCCCACTTCTCCTGGATGTCGCGCAGCGCCGACTTGGCCTGGGCCAGGTCCGTCACCGGCACGAGCTTCTCCGCCTGCTCGAGCAGAGCCTCCTTGACCACGAGGTTCTGCGCGTACTCGGCGTCCGTCGCCGCGTTGAGCTCGTCGCGAGCCTGGAAGAACGCGTCCTGCGCAGCGCGGAAACGCGCCCACAGTGCGTCGTCGTCCCGGCGGTTGGCCCGCCCGGCGGCCTTCCACTCGGTCATGAGGTCACGGAAGGCACCCGCCGTGGCACCCCAGTCCGTGCTGTTCTGCAGGGCCTCGGCACGCTGGACGAGCTTCTCCTTGACCTCCTTGGCCGAGGAGTTGCGCTGCTCGAGCTCGGCGAAGTAGTGCCGACGCTCGCGGTCGAAGGCCGTCCGGGCGTGGCTGAAGCGCTTCCAGAGCGCCTCCTCGCTCGTCCGGTCGATCCTCGGGCCGTTGCGCTGCGCGTCCTTCCACTGGTCGAGCAGCTTGCGCAGCTCCTCGCCCGCCGGGCGCCACTGGATGCGCGCGGGATCCGTCGAGGCGATCTTCTCGGCCGCCTCGATGATCTCGGTGCGGGCGGCGAGCGCTGCCTCCTTGGCGGCGTTGCGCTCGGCCTCGAGCTCGGCACGACGCGCCGCGGCGACCGAGCGCAGCGACTCGACGTGCGCACGCAGGCCGTCCAGGTCACCCACCGCGGACGGCTCGGCGGTCTCCTCGGTGAGCTTGGCGAGGGTCGAGTCGATCTCCTTGACCGACAGGTCCGTGCCGGTCAGGCGCGCCTCGAAGAGCGCGACCTTCGCGTGCAGGTCGAGGTAGCGACGCACGTACAGCGCGAGCGCCTCCTCGGGGCTGACCCCGGGGAACTGCCCGACGCTGCGCTCGCCCGCGGCCTCGGTCACGTAGACCGTGCCGTCCTCGTCGACACGGCCGAAGCCCGCGGCGGCCTTGGCGGCCGCGCTGTCGTCGGGGACGACGGCCGCAGCGGCGGCCGGGGCGATGGTCGCGGCGGCGGGCGCCGCCGGTGCCGGGGTCCCCGGCTTGGGCGGGCGCGGCACGGGGATCGCGCTCGGCTTGGGAGCCGCCGAGGGCTTGGGCGCGGCGGACGGCTTGGGCGCGGGCGCGGCGACCTCGGCGGGAGCCTCGGCCTGAGCGGGCTCTGCCTCTGCCTCAGCCTCAGCCGCGGGTGCGGGCGCGTCGGGCGCCGAGGAGGCCTCGGCCTCCGGGGCGACCGGCTCTGCGGGCTTCTCGGAAGGAGTCTCGTCCGCGACGGTCTCCGCGTCGGCGTCGTTCGCGGCGGGGGCCTCGGACTCGACCGTCTCCGCTGCGTCGGGCGCGGCCTCGGTCGGTTCAGCGACCGCCGGCACCTCGACCTGCTCCGTAGCGGTGGCCTCCTCGGATGCCTGCGCCGGAGAGTTCGCGTGGTTCTCGGTGCTCTCGCTCACTGGGTCTCAACTCCTTCGATGGTGACCGGGGTGGCGGGGGAGCCGTCGACGGCCCCGTTCGCGGTCCCCGCGTCAGCGACTGCTCGGACGACGTCCAAGCCGGATGTGATCTTGCCGAAGACGGTGTACCCACCGGTGTCCGTCGGCAAGGTGCTGTCCTCGTAGACGAGGAAGAACTGGCTGCCCTGGGAGTCCGTCGACAGCGCACGGGCCATGGCGATGGTGCCCGCGGGGAAGAACCCGTCCTCGGGCGTGTTCTCGACGGGACCGAACGTGTAGCCGGGCCCGCCCGTGCCCGTGCCCGTGGGGTCGCCGCACTGCAGGACGAAGATGTTCGCGGTCGTCAGCCGGTGGCAGTCGGTGTCGTCGAAGAACCCGCCGCGCGCGAGCGAGACGAAGCTCGCGACCGTCTGCGGTGCCGCCTGGCCGTCGAGCGTGAAGGCGATGTCCCCGGCGCTGGTGCGCAGCTCGCCCGTCCACTCGCGGTCCTGCGCGTCGGAGGCCGGGGGGAGCGTGAACGTCTTGGCCGGAGCGTTGGCCACGAAGGCGATCGCGGTGCCGCCCGCGACGAGGGCGAGCCCCGCGACCGCACCGACGACGGTCCACGTCCGACGCCTGCGGGCGTGCGCCTGCGCCTGGCGCTGGGTCCACCTCAGCTCGCGCCGACGGGCGCGCTCACGTTCGCGCTTGCTCGTTGACACCCCAACTCCTTCGTCTCACGCCACGGGCAGGTCCGCGTGCCGGCGCGAAGGCGCGTGCTCGCACGGGTGGTCCACGGTTTCAGAGGACAGTCTAGGCACCGGGAGCGTTCCGGCGCGGTGACTTTCCGCCCGCGAGGTCACGGTCCGGTATCAGGTGCCCCGCCGGGCGGGGTCGGTACTGTCCCTCCATGGACGTCTTCCTGGTGGTCGCCCCCGTGTTCGGAACCAACTGCACTGTCGTCGCGCCGCCCGCCCCGGACGGGCCCGACGGCGCCGCGCGCCCGTGCGTGATCGTCGACGCAGGGGCCGGGGTCGTCCCCGGCGTGGTCGAGGTCGTGCGTGAGCACGGCCTGTCGCCGCGGGCGGTCCTGGCGACGCACGGGCACGCCGACCACACGTGGGACGCGGCCGAGCTGTGCGACCTCTACGGCGTGCCGCTGTGGATCCACGCGCGCGACGCGTACCGCCTCGCGGACCCCCTCGGCACGGTCGAGGACGCGCCGCCCTCGACCGGCGAGCGCGCCGCCACGCTCGCGAGCGCGCTCCGGCAGCAGGGCGCACGGATCGAGGACTACCGCGAGCCGGTCGACGTGCGGACCTTCGGGACGCCCTGGGCACCGGGGCCCGGTGACCAGCAGGGCGGCGGCAGGGTCGACGGCCGGGTCCCCGCGGACTCGCGGACCCGGCTCGACCTGGGCGGTGTCCTGGTCGACGCCCTGCACGCCCCGGGCCACACCCAGGGGTCGACGCTCTACCTGCCGGTCGTCGGGGACGCTGCCGCGGACCCCGCCGGGCACGACGAGGGAGGCTCCGGCGGACGGCACGACGCGGCCGGTCTCGTGCTCGCCGGCGACGTCCTGTTCGCCGGCTCCGTGGGCCGGACCGACCTGCCCGGAGGAGACGGCGAGACGATGCGGCGGACCCTGCGCGACGTCGTCGGGCCGCTCGACGACTCCCTCCAGGTGGTGCCCGGGCACGGGCCCCTGACCTCGGTCGGCCGCGAGCGCCGGACCAACCCGTACCTGCGGGGCCTGTGAACCGATTGCTCGTCCGGTCCGGGAGTCTGGAAAGATCGGGTCCCATGGCCCGACCTACACCTCTCTCCGGTTTCCCCGAATGGCTCCCTGCTGGACGCGTCGTGGAGCAGCACGTGCTCGACACGCTGCGTCGCACGTTCGAGCTCCATGGTTTCGCGGGGATCGAGACGCGCGCCGTCGAACCCCTGGACCAGCTGCTGCGCAAGGGCGAGACCTCCAAGGAGGTGTACGTGCTGCGCCGGCTCCAGGAGGAGCCCGACGCAGCCGATGCAGGCGCGGGGGACCGGGGTGGCAAGGGCGACAAGCAGCTCGGCCTGCACTTCGACCTGACGGTGCCGTTCGCGCGCTACGTGCTGGAGAACGCCGGTCACCTGGCGTTCCCGTTCAAGCGTCACCAGATCCAGAAGGTGTGGCGTGGCGAGCGACCCCAGGACGGGCGCTTCCGTGAGTTCGTGCAGGCCGACATCGACGTCGTGGGCGCGGGCGAGCTGCCCTACCACTTCGAGGTCGAGCTGCCCCTGGTCATGGCCGAGGCGCTGGGCGAGCTGCGCTCGATCGGGGTGCCCGAGGTCCGCATCCTGGTGAACAACCGCAAGGTCGCGGAGGGCTTCTACCGCGGGCTGGGCGTGGACGACGTCGAGGGCGTGCTGCGCAGCATCGACAAGCTCGACAAGATCGGCCCGGACAAGGTCGCGGCGCTGCTGGTCGCGGAGACGGGTGCGACGCCCGAGCAGGCGGCCGCGTGCCTGGCGCTCGCGGCGATCTCCGGCTCGGACGCGACCGTCGCGGAGCGGGTGCGGGCGCTCGCGGCCGAGCACGGTGTGACGTCCGACCTGCTGGAGGAGGGGCTCGGCGAGCTGTCGGCGCTGATCGACGCGGCGGCCGTGCGGGCGCCCGGCGTGGTGGTCGCGGACCTGAAGATCGCGCGTGGCCTGGACTACTACACGGGCTCGGTCTACGAGACGGTCCTGGTGGGGCACGAGCAGCTCGGGTCGATCTGCTCGGGCGGGCGCTACGACACGCTGGCGTCGGACGGTGCGAACACCTACCCGGGGGTGGGGCTGTCGATCGGTGTCTCGCGGCTGGTCTCGCGGCTGCTGAGCGCGGGCCTGGTGCGCTCGACGCGGTCGGTGCCGAGCGCCGTGGTGGTCGCGGTGACGAGCGAGGAGACGCGTGCCGCGTCGGACGCGGTCGCGGTCGCGCTGCGCTCGCGGGGCATCCCGGTCGAGGTGGCGCCGAGCGCGGCGAAGTTCGGCAAGCAGATCAAGTTCGCGGACCGTCGCGGCATCCCGTTCGTGTGGTTCCCTGCGGGGATCGGTGCGGACGGCGAGGTCGTGCCGCACCAGGTCAAGGACATCCGTTCGGGCGAGCAGATCGCGGCGGACCCGGCGACGTGGGCGCCGTCCGAGGAGGACCTGTGGCCGCGGGTCGTCCCGGCGGGGGAGTGAGACCGCTGCCCGGGCGCTGACCCGGGCGGACGTGCGTGAGGCCCGGCAGGGGTTCCCTGCCGGGCCTCACGCGTAGGTCGTTCAGGGCCGCGAGGACGCTCGGGTGTGAGGGGCCCAACATGGCCGGTCATCGAACGCGAGTTCCGCAATCGGTCCGATGCGGCGGGGTGGGCGCGACTACGTGGTGCGTTGTCTGTGGGTGTGCCGCTCAACACTGCCGTCATTACGTCGCGTCCACCGCCGATCTCGTACATCCACGAAATCCACCCACGCAGGCATCGGGGCAGCCTGATGGGTGGATTCGGTCACGTGCTCACCGGGCAGGAGCACGTCCCACCACCCAACTCCAAGGGTCACGTGACGACCCTCAGTTGTTCTCATCGGTTCGGTGGACACCGTCACCTGGTAGACCGGATCCGACGATCCGTTCAGGACGTGGATTGTGACCGCAGACCCGTTGGATCCAGACTCATTCCAGATCGCGACCCTCCGTGCCTCGGTCATCGTTTCGGACTTGGCCCGCTCGGCCTCATGGCGTGCCTGGCGTCGGAGTTCTTCGTCGAGCGCCGTCTGTGCCCTCATCCTTTCCGCGCGCTCTACGAAGAAGAGCACCGCCGGAACGGCGGCAGCCAGAATCGTCCCGACCGCTGTTGCAATCGTCCAACCGTCAGTCATGTTGTTCCGCGAGTTCGCACCCATCGATCCAACGTGCAAGAGTGCTGAGGGTCGCGAGTTGCTCCAGTGCTTCCTGAGCGGGCAGATCCTCCGTGCTGTGCGTCGCTGGGTTCCGGATCGCGAGGAAGCACCCTTGGCCGAACTGAAGCAGTCCCGATCGCATAGCCCGGACCGTGAGGTCCGAGTCGTCGCCGGGCCATCGAAGGCGTGGCTTCCCAGGCTCGGGCTGGTTCGGTGAGAACACCTGCGCCATCAGCGCACTGTCGGACATGTCGCGTCGTCCGGTGAGTTCCTGGACATGTGCGTTCAGAAAGGTTGCAGCGCGCTGCACTGCCGAGCCGTGGTGCCCGTCGCCCCACAAATTGGCTGCCGCGTCCCAGATCAGCGGGTGCAATGAGTCGGCAGCCATTGCCGGCGCCGAGGTGCCCGTGATGTGCTGCGCTGTTTCAGCATCGGTGGCGAGCTTGCCAAGGGCGCGCCTGGCGAGGTCAAGGCCGTTCTGGAGCTCAACGAAGTTGTGACTGTTGAGCGGACGCACCAAGGCGTCGACCTTTGTCACCCCCAGAACGGTGCTGATCACTCGCCGTGCCTGGTGCTCTCGAGCGAGCATTGCGTCAGTCCTAGGACCTGAAGCGCAGAACGCGAACTCTCGACGAGACCGGCCGTCAAGCAGCGCGGCGTCGGCGTGCTCGATCCACCAATCGAGAACGCCCTTGGCCCAGACCGGATCAATGCTGAGCGGCATTTCGCGCACTTTCTGCTATAGGTGTTGCGCGGCGGAAAGTCATCTCATCTCACCCAGTTCCGTGGGACGACGTGTCGTGAGTCCATCGACAGGTGCGAGTGTCTCGCGTCGAGACGACGCCGCGCCACTCGCGGTCGACGCGACGAGTTCCGCGCGCCCGGGCCGGTCCGTGGTCGCGATCCGTCTGGTCATGCGTGCCTCCGGGGGAGAGTTCTCCCGAACGTGGTCCGCCCGCAGATCGTCGAGCCACTGACGGACCTCGCTCGGTACGACACCGCGATCCTCGCGAGCCCCGATCTGGAACGAGCGCCCGCCCATGATCATGTCGCCGTTCCTCGACGGAGTCTCGCTCGCGGGCGCGACGACCCTGCCCCGTCACGACGCACGCCATGGGCGGCCTCGGCCGGGCGCCCGAGGTCTACGCGACCCTCGCTCCCGACGCGGTCATGGGCGAGGGGCTCGCGGTGGGCGGGGAGCGTGTCGCCGACGCCGGGCCGGAGATCGACCGCTGGGTGCTGGCGGCGGGGATCGGCTGAGCAGTCCGGAGCCGCCGTCGGCGTCGACATCGACATGTGATCGAACATGTGTTCGAATAGCGCCATGAGGTGGGACGGGCAGGCGATCACGGCGGACGACGGCGCGCTGCCCGGGCTCAGCCGCATGGCGGGGCTGGTGCGGACCGTGCGCACGCCGGAGTTCGCCGGGGTCACGTTCCACGAGGTGCTCGCCAAGAGCGCGCTGTCCAAGGTGCCGGGGGAGTCCCGCATGCCGTTCACCTGGACGATCAACCCGTACCGCGGATGCTCCCATGCGTGCTCCTACTGCTTCGCGCGCCCCTCGCACCGCTACCTCGACATGAACCCCGGCGAGGACTTCGACAGCCAGATCGTCGTCAAGATGAACGTCGCCGAGGTGCTGCGGGCCGAGCTCGCCAAGCCGTCCTGGGCGGGCGACGCGGTCGCGCTCGGCACCAACACCGACCCCTACCAGCGCGCCGAGGGGCGCTACCGGCTCATGCCCGGGATCATCGACGCCCTCGAGGCCTCGCGCACGCCGTTCTCGATCCTCACCAAGGGCACGCTCCTGCGCCGGGACCTCCCGCGCCTGAGCCAGGCGGCGCAGATCGTGGACGTGGGCATCGGGGTCTCCCTGGCGTTCGTCGACGAGGACCTCCAGCAGGCCGTCGAGCCGGGGACGCCCACGCCGCGCGCCCGCCTCGACCTCGTCCGCGCCGCGAGGGCTGCCGGGCTGCCGTGCGGGGTCATGATCGCCCCGGTCCTGCCGTGGCTCACCGACTCGGCCGACCACCTCACGCGCCTGCTCGACGCGGTCCACGAGGCCGGCGCGACCGGCGCCACGGTCCTCCCGCTGTTCCTCAAGCCCGGCACCCGCGAGTGGTTCATGGCCTGGCTGCGTCGCGACCACCCCGAGCGGGTCGCGGGCTACGAACGCGTCTACGCGGGCGGGTCGTCCGCGAGCCGTGCGTACCGGGACTGGCTGTGGGACCGGGTGCGCCCGCTGCTCGTCGAGCGCGGCTTCGCGAGCGCCGGGCACCGCGCCCAGGCGCGCACGTCGGGCCACGCCCGGACCGCCTGGCACCCCGAGTCTCCTGGCGAGAGAGCGCGGCGCGACGAGGGGGACTACCCGGCCGGGAGCCTGGTGGCGCAGCACCGGGACAGCGGCAGAGGGCCAGCCCGCACGGGCACGAGTGCGTCCGCGAGCGCCGAGCAGCTGCTCTTCTAGGACGGACCCGGCAGGACACGCCCGGCGCGCGTCCGCTGAACGCGACGGCCTGGCGGACCCCCGCGCTCAGTCCTGCGCGAGCCGGGCCGGGAACCCGCCCGTGGCCACGGGTCCCCAGCCCGTGACGGTCACGCGCAGCAGCGACTTGCCCTGCGCGACCATGGCCCGGCGGTACTCGTCCCAGTCGGGGTGCTCCCCGGCGATCGAGCGGTAGTACTCGACGAGGGGCTCGACCGAGTCCGGCAGGTCGATCACCTCGGCCGTGCCGTCGACCTGGACCCAGGCGTCGTCGAAGTCCTCGCCCAGGACGCACAGCGAGGCGGCGGGGTCGCGCCGCAGGTTCACGGCCTTGGCGCGGTCGGGGTACGTCGAGACGACGACACGCCCCTCGGCGTCGACCCCGTACGTGACGGGGCTCATCTGCGGGGCGCCGCTCGCGCGCCGGGTGAGCAGCACGGCCCGCCGGTTGGCGCGCAGGAACGCGACGAGCTCCGCGCGTCCGACCCGGTCCGTGGTCGCGATCCGTCTGGCCATGCGTGCCTCCCGGGGAGAGTCCTCGTGAACGTGGTCCGCCCACAGACTAGACTCGTCCGCGTGCGTCGTCTGCGCACTCCCCACTCCCATCCCGGGACGCCACTGCGCGTCCCGGCATGTTCCGGAAGGACTCTCTCCGTGCTCCGCACCCATACAGCCGGCTCCCTGCGGGCCGAGCAGATCGGTCAGACCGTCACCCTCACCGGTTGGGTCGACCGTCGCCGCGATCACGGTGGGGTGGCCTTCATCGACCTGCGCGACGCCTCGGGCATCGCCCAGGTCGTCATCCGTGACGAGGCGATCGCGCACCCGCTGCGCGCCGAGTTCGTGCTCCAGGTCACCGGTGAGGTCTCCCGGCGCCCCGAGGGCAACGAGAACAAGAACCTCCCCACGGGTGAGATCGAGGTCGTGGCGAGCGACGTCGTCGTGCTCAACGAGTCCGCGCCCCTGCCCTTCCAGGTCTCCACGGCCCTCGAGGGCACCGAGGTCATCGGCGAGGAGGCGCGCCTCAAGCACCGCTACCTGGATCTGCGCCGCCCCACCCCGGCCCACGCCCTGCGCCTGCGCGCCAAGGCCAACCAGGCCGCGCGCCGCGTGCTCGACGAGCAGGACTTCGTCGAGATCGAGACCCCGACGCTGACGCGCTCGACCCCGGAGGGCGCTCGCGACTTCCTGGTCCCCGCGCGCCTGGCCCCGGGCTCCTGGTACGCCCTGCCGCAGTCCCCGCAGCTGTTCAAGCAGCTGCTCATGGTCTCCGGCATGGAGCGCTACTACCAGATCGCCCGCTGCTACCGCGACGAGGACTTCCGCGCGGACCGTCAGCCGGAGTTCACGCAGCTCGACGTCGAGATGAGCTTCGTCGAGCAGGACGACGTGATCGCGCTGGGCGAGAAGATCCTCGTCGCGCTGTGGGACCTCATCGGGTACAAGATCCCCACGCCCATCCCGCGCATGACGTTCCACGACGCGATGCGCCTGTACGGCTCGGACAAGCCGGACCTGCGCTTCGGCAACCCGCTCGTGGAGCTCACGGACTACTTCAAGGACACCCCGTTCCGCGTATTCCAGGCCGAGTACGTGGGCGCCGTCGTCATGGCGGGCGGGGCCTCGCAGCCGCGCCGCCAGTTCGACGCCTGGCAGGAGTGGGCCAAGCAGCGCGGGGCCAAGGGCCTGGCGTACGTGACGTTCCAGGAGGACGGCACCCTCGCTGGCCCGGTCGCCAAGAACCTCTCGGAGGCCGAGCGCGAGGGCCTGCGCGACGCGACCGGCGCACAGCCGGGCGACGCGGTGTTCTTCGCCGCGGGCAGGACCAACGAGTCGCGCGCCCTGCTGGGTGCTGCTCGTCAGGAGATCGCCAAGCGCACGGGGCAGATCGACGAGGACGCCTGGGCGTTCGTCTGGATCGTCGACGCCCCGCTGTTCAAGCCCACGGGTGAGGCCGCCGACGAGGGCGACGTCGCGCTGGGCAACTCGGCCTGGACCGCGGTGCACCACGCGTTCACGTCGCCCACGCCCGAGTGGATCGACACGTTCGAGCAGAACCCGGGCGAGGCGCTCGCGTACGCGTACGACATCGTGTGCAACGGCAACGAGATCGGCGGCGGCTCGATCCGTATCCACCGCCGCGACGTCCAGGAGCGCGTGTTCGCGGTCATGGGCATCGGCGAGGAGGAGGCCCAGGAGAAGTTCGGCTTCCTGCTCGACGCCTTCGCGTTCGGCGCCCCGCCGCACGGCGGCATCGCGTTCGGCTGGGACCGCATCGTGGCGCTGCTGACGAAGTCGGAGTCGATCCGCGACGTCATCGCGTTCCCCAAGTCGGGCGGCGGGTTCGACCCGCTGACGCAGGCGCCCGCGCCCATCACGGCGCAGCAGCGCAAGGAGGCGGGCGTCGACGCGAAGCCCAAGGCCGCGCCCGCGCCGGACGCAGCGGCGGAGGCCGCTGACGCTCCTGCCGCTGCCGGGAAGGCGTGAGCGCCCCGGACACCCGCACCCTCGCAACGACGCTGGGAGGCTCGACCGGTCTGACGGACCGGTGGGCCTCCCACCCGTTTGTCCTGGCGGACCTCGCGGAGTGGGACGTGCGCGGGGTGTGGCAGGACGAGCGGGCCTGCGTGCTGAGCGTGGCGGCGCCGGTCCCGGCCGGGACGGGTGCGGAGCCCGACGGCGCCGCTCACCTCCGCGAGGCCGTGGCCCTGTGGGGCGTGGGCTCGCCCGAGGGGACCGCGGCCCTGCTCGCGGACGCCGCACGCTCCGGTGCGCTGGGGGAGCCCGTCGTGGCCGCGGGGCTGCCCCGCGGGACGCTGCGGGACCTGGGGGACCGGTGCGCGGGCCAGGACCTGCCGGCGATCCTGCGCGAGCGCGACGAGCCGTCGGTCTCGACCTGGGACTTCCTCGCGACCCGCCGGGCCCCGGCCGCCCATCCGGGCGAGGAGCACGTCGAGGCACTGACCGGACCGACCGTCGTGGCCGAGGTGCGCGCGTGCCTGGACACGGCGAACCCGCTCGCCGAGACGAGCCCCGAGGACCCGCTCACCCGGTGGTGGGGCTGGCGCGACCAGGACGGCGTGCTGCGCGGTGTGGTCGGCGCCCGGCAGGCGGCACCGGGTACGCCGTGGTCGCTGGGCAGCATCGCGACCGACCCCGCATGGCGCGGGCGGGGGATCGCCGCGGCGACCACGGCCGTCGTGACCCGGGCGGGGCTCACGGAGTCCGACTGGGTGACCCTGGGGATGTACGCCGACAACGACGCGGCCCGCAGGCTCTACACCAGGTTGGGATACGCCGTCGCGCAGGAGTTCGAGAGCCGCCACTGACGTCCCTGGCGCCCGGCGGGGTCAGGTGTCGCGGGCGCCGTGCGGCCGCGTCACCAGCCCCGTTCCCGGCGAGCACGCCCGGTGCGGGTCAGTGCGTGATCGAGAACCGCTCGTACAGCCACCTCAGGTGCTTGGGCGCCCACCAGTTGGCCCGGCCCAGGAGCGTCATGGTCGCGGGCACCAGCAGGATCCGCACGATCGTCGCGTCGATGAAGACCGCCACGGCCAGCGCGAACCCGACCTCCTTGATCACGAGCAGCTCGCCGAACACGAAGCCCGCGAAGACGACGATGATGATGGCCGCGGCCGACGTGATGATGCGCCCCGAGCGCTGCAGCCCCAGCCGCACCGCCTCGTCGTTCGACAGGCCCGCGTCGTGCAGCTCCTTGATGCGGGACAGCAGGAAGACCTCGTAGTCCATGGCCAGGCCGAACGCGAACGCGATGACGAGCGCCACGACGTACGTCTCGATGCCGCCCGCCGACGAGAAGTCGAGCAGACCCTCCAGGTGCCCGTCCTGGAAGACCCACACCAGCACGCCCAGCGACGCGGCGAGCGACAGCGCGTTCGTCAGGAGCGCCTTGACGGGGATCAGGACCGATCCCGTCATGAGGAACAGCAGCACGAACGTCGCGACCACCACGATCGCGACGGCCCACCACACCCGGTCGGCGAGCGCCGCCCGGAAGTCGACCTGACCCGCGGCCTGGCCCGTGACGTAGAACGCGAACCCGGGGTCCTGCGCGCGCAGATCGTCGACGAGGGCGACGGCCTCGGGGCCGCCCGCGTCGTCGACGTCGAGGTGCACCCCGACGACCACGTGGTCGGTGCCCACGGCGACCGCCGGGTCGACCCGCTCGACGTGCTCGAGGCCCGCGATCTCGTCGGCCCACGCCTGCGCGTCCTCGGTCGTGGAGTCCGTCACGACGCGCAGGTCGGGGCTCGCGGACGCGGGGAACTGGGCGGCGAGCTCGTCGATGAACTCGCGCTGGGGCGAGGACTCGGGCAGGAGCTCGATCCCCGAGTTGCGCATCTGCAGGCCGAGCACGGGCAGCGCGAGGACGACGAGCACGGCGACCGTCGCGACCATGACCCACACGGGGTGGCGCTGGACGCGGCCCGTGAGGCGGGAGAAGAACCCCTCGTCGGACTGCACGTCGGCCGTGCGGGCCAGGACGGCGCGCAGCCCCGGGACCTTGCTCAGGACGCCGGGTCGGACGAGCCGGTGCCCCGCGAGGGCGAGCAGGGCGGGCACGAGGGTCATCGCGGTCGCCACCGCGATGAGGATGACCGCGAGCCCCGCGGCGCCGATGGCCCGCAGGATGTCGGGCTCGAACACCATGAGGCCCGCGATCGAGATCGCGACGGTCAGGGCCGAGAACGCGACCGTGCGCCCCGCGGTGGCCATGGTGCGCACGACGGCGGCGGTCACGTCCGCGTCGCGCCGGCGCGGACGACGCGTGGCGCGGGCCGTGGTGGCCGGGCCGGCCGTCACGGCCGGGTCGGCGCTCCCGGTCCGCGCGTCGTCGAGCGCGTGGAGCTCCTCGCGGAACCGGGACACGATGAGCAGCCCGTAGTCGATCGACAGGCCCAGCCCCAGCAGGGTCACGACGTTGACGACCGACGCGTCGATCGTCAGCACGTACGACAGGCCCAGGAGGACGCCGAGCCCTGCGCCGATCGACGCGACCGCTCCCGCCATGGGCATCGCGGCCGCGAGGAACCCGCCGAAGACCAGGACCATGACGAGCAGCGCGATGGGCAGGGCGATCATCTCGCCCGTCGTGAGGTCCTTCTCGACCTGGGACGTGATGGCCTCGACGATCAGGTCGTTGCTCGAGACGAGCCCGGTGGCGTCCGGGGCGACCTCGGCGAGGCCCGCGGGGACGGCCTCGAGGTGCTCGACGACGTCGGTCGCGGCCGCTGCCCGCGCCTCGTCGTCGAGGGCCGGGTCGAGCGTCACGGACAGCACGAACCCGTCACCGTCGGCCGCGACGAGCGACTGCCCGGCCTCGGTCCCGACCCCGCCCGGGACCACGAACGGGTCGACGACCGTCTCGACCCCGGCGATCGCGGCGAGGTCCTGGTGCACGGGCGCCATGGCCTCGGCGACGGCCGGATCGGCGGGGTCGACCCCGCTCACCAGCAGGGAGACCGTCTCATCGGTCTCGTCCTGCTCGGTGAGGATCTGGGTCCCGCGCTCGCTCTGCGAGCCCGGGACCGAGGGCTCGCCCGTGGTCAGCCGGTCGAACAGGCTCTCGCCGTGGAGGCCGACCACGGCGAGGGCGAACCCGAGCGACGTGAGCACGACCCAGAGGGCGACGGTCAGGCGGGGACGGTGGGCGACGGCACGGCCAAGGCTCTCGAACACCCCGTCAGCATGGCACCTCGTCCGCGCGCCCGCCGGGGTGTGCACAGTGTGGGCGAGCCGTTCCCACGGAGCGCGACGGCAGGTGCGGGCGCGCCGTGCGGAAGGAGCCGTGTCGAGACCTGTCGGTGGTGGTGCGTAGGCTCGGAGCATGCTTCCCGGGATGGACCTGTTCGACGCCGCGACCTCCGGCACCCAAGGGACGCCCCGCCCCGGCCCCGGGGCACCGCTGGCCGTGCGCATGCGCCCGGCCGCCCTCGACGAGGTCGCGGGGCAGGAGCACCTGCTCGTCGCAGGCTCGCCGCTGCGTCGCCTCATCGAGGTCGACGGCCCGGGCGCCTCGCGGGCCGCCCCCGGTTCCGTCATCCTCTGGGGTCCGCCCGGGACGGGCAAGACGACCCTCGCGTACCTCATCGCCACGACCTCGGGCCGCCGCTTCGTCGAGCTCTCGGCCGTGACCGCGGGCGTCAAGGACGTGCGCCAGGTCATCGACGACGCCCGCCGCCGCCTCGCGACCGGCGGCGAGGAGACGGTCCTGTTCATCGACGAGGTCCACCGCTTCTCCAAGTCCCAGCAGGACGCGCTCCTGCCGAGCGTCGAGAACCGCTGGGTCACGCTCGTGGCCGCCACGACCGAGAACCCCAGCTTCTCGGTCAACTCCCCGCTGCTCTCGCGCTCGCTCCTGCTCACCCTCAAGCCCCTGACCGCCGACGACGTGCGCGCCCTGGTGCACCGGGCGCTCGTCGACGAGCGCGGCCTCGGCGGGTCCGTCACCCTCGCCGCGGAGGCCGAGGAGCACCTGGTCCGCCTCGCGGGCGGTGACGCCCGCAAGGCCCTGACCATCCTGGAGGCCGCGGCGGGCGCCGCGCTCTCCGAGGTCCCCGACGCCCCGGTCCCCACCACCGACCTGCCCGACGACGACGCACCGGACGCGAGCGACGCCGTCGGGCAGGCGGGGGAGCCGGTCGCCCCCGGTACGGCCGGGTCGACGGCCGGGTCGGCGGCCGTGCTCGTGGATCTCGAGACCATGGAGCGCGCGATCGACGTCGCCGCGGTGCGCTACGACCGCGACGGCGACCAGCACTACGACGTCACGAGCGCCTTCATCAAGTCCGTGCGCGGCTCCGACGTCGACGCGTCCCTGCACTACCTCGCGCGCATGATCGCCGCGGGCGAGGACCCGCGCTTCATCGCCCGGCGCATCGTCATCTCGGCCGCCGAGGACGTCGGCATGGCCGACCCCAGCGCCCTGCAGACCGCGGTCGCCGCGGCCCAGGCCGTCGCGCTCATCGGCATGCCCGAGGCCCGGATCATCCTCGCGGAGGCCGTCGTGCACCTCGCGACCGCGCCCAAGTCCAACGCGGCCTACCTCGGGATCGACGCGGCGCTCGCGGACGTGCGCGCGGGCAAGGTCGGCACGGTGCCCGCGCACCTGCGCGACGCCCACTACGCGGGGGCCAAGGAGCTGGGCCACGGCAAGGGGTACAGGTACGCGCACGACGCCCCGCACGCGGTCGCGCGCCAGCAGTACCTGCCCGACGTGCTGCAGGGCACCCGCTACTACACGCCCTCGGACCGCGGGTTCGAGCGGTCCGTGACCGAGCGGCTCGAGCGGATCCGGCAGATCCTCGGGGACTGAGCCCGGCGCGCTCGCCCGCCGCACGGGCCACCGCGCGCCGTGCGGTAGACTTCTCAGGTTGTCTCCGCCCGTCAGGGCAGTAGCAACCGCCTGGGACCTCGGCCCCGCAGCCCCGCACGTCACCCTCGACCTCGCGTCGCAGGGTGCGGCATCCTCACGGATCGCGGCGGCTCATCGGCTGGTCCCGCACCCGGCAATCCGCACGGGTGTGACGTCAAGTACACACGACAGGACAGGAACACACTGTGTCTTCAGTGACTCGTTCGCGCCGCCAGGTTCGCCTGAGCCGCGCGCTGGGCCTCGCGCTCACGCCCAAGGCAGTCAAGCACTTCGAGAAGCGTCCCTACCCGCCCGGTGAGCACGGCCGCGCCCGTCGCCGCACCGAGTCGGACTACGCGGTGCGTCTTCGTGAGAAGCAGCGTCTGCGTGCCCAGTACGCGCTCCGCGAGAAGCAGATGGCTCGCGCCTACGAGGACGCTCGCAAGGACGCCGGTCTGACCGGTGAGGCCATGGTCGAGAACCTCGAGATGCGTCTCGACGCGCTCGTGCTGCGTTCGGGCTTCGCCCGCACCATCCTGCAGGCGCGCCAGGCCGTCGGCCACCGCCACATCCTCGTCGACGGCAAGATCGTCGACCGCCCCTCGTTCAAGGTCAAGCCGGGTCAGACGATCCAGGTCAAGCCGAAGAGCCAGGCCACCACGCCGTTCCAGGTCGCCGCTGCCGGTGCGCACCGCGACGTCCTGCCGGCCGTCCCGGCCTACCTCGACGTCCAGCTCGAGAAGCTGAGCGCCGTCCTCGTGCGTCGCCCCAAGCGCGCAGAGGTCCCCGTGACCTGCGAGGTCCAGCTCGTCGTCGAGTACTACGCTCGCTGATCCCTCGTGCGCGGCTGGTGCCGCGTGCTGTGCACGAACGCCTCGCTCACCGCTTCGACGGGGAGCGGGGCGTTCGTGCATCCGGGTAAGGTTTCGCGAGGCGTGGCTGTCGCGTCGCGCCGTCGAAGGAGGAGCAGGAGATGTCCGTAGGAGACGTGGCCGGGCTGATCGCCGCCATCGCGTTCGTGCTGCTGGTCGGGGTCCTCGCGGTCCCTCTGGTCAAGCTCGGCCGGGTGCTCGACGAGGCCCGTGCGAGCATCAAGGAGGTCACGGACCACTCGGTGCCCATCCTCGACGAGGCCGCGACGACGGTCGCCACGACCAACAGCCAGCTCGTCAAGGTCGACACGATCACGACGTCCGCCGCCCAGGTCAGCGAGAACGTCTCTGCCCTCACGGGCCTGTACGCGGCGACCTTCGGGGCTCCGCTCGTCAAGGTCGCGGCCTTCACCTACGGCGTGCGCCAGGCGTTCGCCCGGGCCTCCGGTCGTGCGGGCTCCGGACCGCGGACCGGTCGCTGATGCGCCGCGTCTTCTGGGTCGGCGTCGGCGTCGCGATCACCGTGGTGATCGTGGTCAAGGGGCGGCAGGTCGTCGCACGCTACGCGCCCGCGTCGCTCGTCGACCAGGCGACGGACCAGGTCAACTCGCTCGGGGAGAAGGCCACGGGGTTCGCGCGGACCTTCCGCGAGGAGTTCCGGGTCGCTCGCGACGCACGGGAGGCCGAGCTGCTCGCGTCCCTGCTCGCCGAGGGCCAGCCCCACCCCGACGACGTGCGCGCGGCTCGCGCGGCGCGCCGCGACCGTGCGGGGGAGCCCGGCGTCGACGACGACGAGGACCTCCTCGGGTACTCGTTCTACTGATCCACCTCCCGGGCCTCTCCGCCCCGTCCCGACGCACCGCGCCGGGACGGGAGGGAAGCAGGTCGGGAACATACTTGTTCTAGCCGGTGTCGCCCGCGTCCAGCGGCGCGCCCCGGGCCGTTCCATCACCGACTTCCGAAGGACATCATGCGTACCGCCGAGATCCGCAAGCGTTGGCTCGACTACTTCGCCGCCCAGGACCACACGGTCGTGCCCTCGGCGTCGCTGATCTCGCCGGACCCCTCGACCCTGTTCACCATCGCGGGCATGGTGCCCTTCATCCCGTACATGACGGGCGAGCAGACGGCGCCGTGGGCCCGTGCGACGAGCGTGCAGAAGTGCGTGCGCACCCTCGACATCGACGACGTGGGCAAGACGACGCGCCACGGCACGTTCTTCCAGATGAACGGCAACTTCTCGTTCGGCGACTACTTCAAGGAAGGTGCCATCACCTACGCCTGGGACCTCATCACGCGGTCGCAGGACGAGGGCGGGTACGGCATCCCCGAGGACAAGATCTGGGTCACCGTCTTCCACGAGGACGACGAGGCGCGCCAGCTCTGGAAGAAGATCGCCGGTCTGCCGGACGAGCGCATCCAGGGCCTCGGCATGGGACCCAACTACTGGTCCACGGGAGCCCGTGGGCCCGCAGGTCCGTGCTCGGAGATCTTCTACGACCGCGGCCCGGCCTACGGCCCCGACGGCGGCCCGGCGGTCGACCTCGCGGGCGACCGGTTCCTGGAGATCTGGAACCTCGTCTTCATGCAGTACGAGCGCGGGGACGGTGGGACCAAGGAGTCCTTCCCCATCCTGGGCGAGCTCACCAAGAAGAACATCGACACCGGCATGGGCCTCGAGCGCGTCGCGTTCGTCCTGCAGGGCGTCGACAACATGTACGAGATCGACGAGGTCTTCCCCGTCATCGCCGCGGCCCAGGAGCTGTCCGGCAAGCGCTACGGCGCCGACACCGACGACGACGTGCGCATGCGCGTGGTCGCCGACCACGTCCGCTCGGCGCTCATGATCATCAGCGACGGCGTGCGACCCTCGAACGAGGGGCGCGGCTACGTGCTGCGCCGCCTGCTGCGCCGCTCGGTGCGCGCGATGCGCCTGCTGGGTGTCGAGGACCCCGCGCTGCCCCAGCTCTTCCCCGTCTCTCGCGACGCCATGCAGGCCTCCTACCCGGAGGTCGGCGCGGACTTCGAGCGCATCTCGCAGATCGCCTATGCCGAGGAGGAGGCGTTCCGCCGCACCCTGACCTCGGGCACCACGATCCTGGACACCGCGGTCGCGGCCGCCAAGACCACGGCCGGGGCGGGCAGCACGCCCGTCCTGCCCGGTGACCAGGCGTTCGCCCTGCACGACACGTACGGCTTCCCGATCGACCTGACCCTCGAGATGGCTGCCGAGCAGGGTGTCCAGGTCGACGAGAAGGCGTTCCGCGCCCTCATGCAGGAGCAGCGCACGCGCGCTCGTGCCGACGCGCTCGCCAAGCGCACGGGCGGGGTCGACACCGCGGCCTACGAGACGCTGCAGAGCGAGATCGCGCGTCCCGTCGAGTTCCTCGGCTACACCGACGCCACGGCGTCGGTCAACGTCGTGGGCCTCCTGGTCGACGGCGTGCCCTCCCCGGCCGCGACGGCTCCGGCCGACGTCGAGGTCGTCCTCGACCGCACGCCGTTCTACGCCGAGGCCGGCGGCCAGCTCGCCGACCACGGCACGATCGTGCTCGACGGCGGCGCGACCATCGAGGTCGACGACGTGCAGCGCCCCATCAAGGGCTTCTCCGTCCACCGCGGGCGCCTCGTCGAGGGCGTCGTGGCGCTGGGGGACCCCGGCACCGCGCAGATCGACACGGCCCGCCGCAAGGCGATCAGCCGCGCCCACACCGCGACGCACATGATCCACAAGTCCATCCAGGAGGCCCTGGGCAAGGACGCGACGCAGGCGGGCTCGGAGAACGCGCCGAGCCGCATCCGCTTCGACTTCCGCGCCTCGAGCGCGGTGCCCGCGGGGGTGCTCGCCGAGGTCGAGGAGCGCGTCAACACCCAGCTCGCCGAGAACCTCGAGGTCACGGACAAGGTCATGCCCATCGCCGAGGCCAGGGCGCTCGGCGCCATGGCACTGTTCGGCGAGAAGTACGGCGACCAGGTGCGTGTGGTCTCGATCGGCGGCGACTGGTCGCGCGAGCTGTGCGCGGGCACGCACGTCAAGCAGTCGGGCCAGCTGGGCCTGGTGACGCTGCTCGGCGAGTCCTCGATCGGCTCGGGCGTGCGTCGCGTCGACGCGCTCGTCGGCGACGGTGCGTACGGCTTCCAGGCCAAGGAGCACGCGCTCGTGGGACAGCTCACGGGGCTGCTCAACGTGCGCACCGAGGAGCTGCCGGACCGGGTGGGCTCGCTCGTCTCGCGGCTGCGCGAGGCGGAGAAGGAGCTGGCGGCACTGCGCCAGGCCCAGCTCCTCGCCCAGGCGTCGAGCCTCTCCGCGGGGGCCGAGTCCGTGGGCTCCGCGCGTGTCGTGGTGCACGACGCCGGTGAGGTCGCCTCGGCCGACGACCTGCGCGCTCTCGCCCTCGACGTGCGCGGCCGCCTGGCCGACTCCGCGCCGAGCGTCGTCGCCGTCGGTGGCGTCAGCAAGGGACGTCCTCAGGTCGTCATCGTGACCAACGCGCCGGCCCGTGAGGCCGGCCTGCGCGCGGGCGCCCTCGCGAAGAAGGCGTCGGGCGTGCTCGGCGGCGGCGGCGGCGGCAAGGACGACATGGCCCAGGGCGGCGGCACGGACGTGTCCGCGCTGCCCGCTGCCCTCACGGGCATCCGCGACGACGTCGCCTCGGCGCTCTGAGCCCGCACCCGATGACCGTCGACGACCACCAGGCGGGGGGCCCCCCCCCCCCGGCGGGCGCCCCCCGCCCGGGGGGCGCCCGCCTGGGCGTCGACGTGGGCAGCGTGCGCGTCGGGCTCGCCGCGAGCGACCCCGACGGCCTGATCGCGACCCCCGTCGAGACCCTTCCGCGGGACATGAAGACCGTCCCCTCCGGCCCCGACACGCCGTCGGGCACGTTCCCGGCCGACGTCGCACGGATCGCGGCGGAAGTGGAGGAACGCGGTGCACGTGTGGTGTACATCGGGCTTCCTCGACACCTTTCCGGCGCGGAGGGTGCCGCCACCCAGGCCGCACGTGCGTACGCTGGACTGGTGGCACGTGCCGTCGCACCGGTCCCGGTGCACCTCGTCGACGAACGCATGACGACCGTGAGCGCCCACCAGGCGCTGCGGGCCTCGGGGCGCGCCGGGCGCAAGCAGCGCTCTGTCGTCGACCAGGCGGCGGCAGTTATCATCCTCCAGACCGCTCTGGACCGCGAGCGGAGCGCGGGGGCGCGTGCTGGAGAGTTCGTAGAACGTTGATCGTTGCGTCGTGGCAAGGACCGCCGCGCGCACACCCGTCAGGAGGCAGCCTCCCGTGACCGACCTATTCGACCGCCCGCCGGTGCAGCAGCAACCACCGTCCCGGGCGTCCCGTTCGGGGAGCCGAGACCGTCGAGCCGCGAAGAAGCGCGCGCAGCGCAGGCGCCGTCGCGCGCTGATCATCGTGCTCGCCCTGGCCCTGGTCGGAGGGGCCGGTTTCTACCTGGTGACCAACGCGTCGAACCTCCTGGGGTTCGAGAACCCCTTCAGCGCCTCGGACTACGAGGGGCAGGGCACGGACCCGGTCGAGGTGACGATCGACCAGGGCTCGACCGGGACGGACATGGGTCAGGTGCTCCTCGACGCGGGGGTCGTGAAGTCGGTCAACGCGTTCGTCGAGG
The DNA here is from genome assembly GCF_059651515.1 of Oerskovia sp. 140933. Classification (NCBI taxonomy): domain Bacteria; kingdom Bacillati; phylum Actinomycetota; class Actinomycetes; order Micrococcales; family Cellulomonadaceae; genus Oerskovia; species Oerskovia sp. 140933. The sequence goes on along the minus strand of NZ_JAMXIO010000025.1, from coordinate 9,892 downwards.
CCTACAAGGCGACCCCTGAGGCGAGCTCGATCCAGCCGGGAAACTACACGCTGCTCACCGAGATGAAGGCTTCGGCCGCGGTCTCGCTCCTGCTCTCCAAGGAGGCGAAGAACGAGCTCAAGCTGACGATCCCCGAGGGGTTCACCAAGGCGCAGGTCATCGACCGCGCCGTGTCGGTGACCGGCAAGCCCAAGGAAGAGTTCGACGCAGCGATGGCGGACCCTGCGGCGCTGGGCCTGCCGGCCGAGGCCGGAGGCAACTTCGAAGGCTGGCTCGCTCCGAGTACCTACATCCTCGAGCCGAGCGACACCGCGGAGACCATCCTGGCAAACATGGTGGTGACGACCATCAGCAACCTCGACTCGTTGGGCGTCGCACCGGCTGACCGTCAGACGGTCATCATCAAGGGGTCGCTGGTGGAGCGCGAGGGCATCTCGCTCGAGCAGTTCGGCAAGGTTGCCCGCGTGATCGAGAACCGCCTGGCGGTCGGCGAGCCACTGAGTCTCGACGCGATCGACTCCTACGGCCGGGGGAAGAAGTCCTCGGAGATCACGACCCAGGAGTTCCAGGACAAGTCCTTCCCGTACGCGTCTCGTGTCAACAAGGGGCTCCCGCCCACCCCGATCGGGAGCCCGGGGATCGCTGCGTTGACCGCGGTCGTCAGTCCCACCGAAGGTGACTGGCTGTGGTACGTCACCGTCAACCTCGACACGGGCGAGACGAAGTTCACGAACAACTACAACGAGTTCGTGAGGTTCAAGAGAGAGTTCAAGGCTTGGGAAGCGGAGCAGGACGGATGACGCCTCGGCGCGCCGCCGTCCTCGGCCACCCCGTGGCCCACTCGCTCTCACCCGTCCTGCACTCCGCGGCGTACCGCGCGCTGGGGCTGGACGGGTGGGAGTACACGGCGGTCGACGTGACCGAGGAGCAGCTGGGCGGCTTCGTCGAGGGCCTCGACGAGAGCTGGGCCGGGTTGAGCCTGACCATGCCGCTCAAGCAGGTCGTGCTCGACCTGCTCGACCACGTCGAGCCGCTCGCCGGCGTCGTGGGGGCGGTCAACACGGTCCTGCTCCAACCCACGGGCTCCGGACGGACCCTGGTCGGGGCCAACACGGACGTCCACGGTCTGGTCGCGGCTCTGCGCGAGGGACTGGGCAGCGGTCCGGGGGAGCGGCCCGTCGGGTCGGCGCTCGTGCTGGGAGCGGGTGCGACGGCGGCCTCGACCCTGGCCGCGCTCGCCGAGCTCGGCTGCGCCTCCCCGACGGTCCTGGTGCGTTCGCTCGCGCGCACGGGGGGCCTGCAGCGGGCCGCGCACCGCATGGGTGTCACCCCGCGCTTCGAGATCCTGGACCCGGCCTCGCCCCTCGTGGCGCAGGTCGACGTCGTCGTCTCGACCTTGCCGTCGCGGGCGGCGGACCCGGTCGCGGATGCGCTCGCCGGGCAGGCCGCGGCCGGGGCCGCGGCGCCCCGTGGTGTCCTGCTCGACGTGGTCTACGACCCGCGCCCCACCGCGTTGTCCCGTACCTGGTCGCAGGCAGGAGGGACGGTCGTGGGCGGTGAACGCATGCTGCTGCACCAGGCCGCCGAGCAGGTGCGCCTCATGACGGGGCAGGTCGCGCCCCTGGCGGCCATGGCCGAGGCCCTCGAGGCGGCCCTCCTGCCCAGCGTCACCCGGTCCTGAGCGCGGAGTGCCGAGGGCTCCGACCCGGGACGCACGTCGTCCCGGGTCAGCCCAGCAGCAGCGCCTCGCCGAGCACACCGGGCCCGTGCACGGCGCCGACCAGCGCCCCCACGAGCATGAACGGCCCGAACGGGATCGCCGTGCGGCGATCCGCCCGCCTCGTCGCGAGCAGCGCGACGGCGGCCGTCCCGCCGAGCACGAACGCCGCGAACGTCCCCACGGCGAGCTCTGGCCACCCGCACCACCCCAGGTAGGCACCCAGCAGCCCTGCGAGCTTGACGTCGCCGAACCCGAGGCCGGCCGGGACGAGGGCCATCGCGAAGTACGCGCAGCAGAGCGCCAGCCCGCCGACCAGGGCACGGACGAGCGCGCCGGCGTCGGGTGCGAGGAAGCTCGCCGCGCCCAGCAGGAGCGCGAGGACCGGGTACGACGGCAGCACGAGCGCGTCGGGCAGACGGTGCGTGCGCGCGTCGATCACCGCGAGCGCCGAACCCACGACCGCGAGGTGGACGGTCGCGGGCACGAGGCCGACCGGCAGGCCCGCCGCCAGCGTCCCCGCGACCGCCACGGGCACGGCCACCGACGTCACGGCGAGGACCGTGCGTCGGTGCGGCCCGACCTCGGCCCGGGCGCGCGACCAGGCCCGTCCCGCGCGACCGCCCGACGGCCCGCCGGCACGCACACCGCGCGCCGCGTCCTCGTCCGCCACCCTCCACCGGTCCCCGCCCCCTGCGCTCGTCACGGCGCGAACGTAGCGCAGCGGGCGCTGCGGCCGGGCGTCGTCCACAGAGCTGGACGGCCTGGAGGGGCGACGGGCTCGGTCACCGGCCCGCGGTGCCGGTCCGCACTGCGGTCGGGTTCGGGGACGCGCCGGGCGGCGTGGGAGGATTCTCCTCATGCTTCGTTGGTTGACATCGGGTGAGTCGCACGGTCCGGCGCTGGTCGGCATCCTGGAAGGGCTGCCCGCAGGGGTCGAGCTCGTGACGAAGGACGTGCAGGACGCGCTCGCGCGCCGCCGCCTCGGCTACGGGCGCGGCGCGCGCATGAAGTTCGAGCAGGACGAGGTCCGCATCCTCGCGGGTCTGCGCCTGGGCCTGACGCAGGGCGGCCCGCTCGCGATCGAGATCGGCAACACCGAGTGGCCCAAGTGGGTCGACGTCATGAGCGCGGACCCCGTGCCCGCCGAGGCGCTGCAGGTCGACGCCGGGACGGGGGACGTCCGCGAGATCGCCCGCAACCGCCCGCTCACGCGCCCACGCCCCGGGCACGCGGACCTGATCGGGATGCGCAAGTACGCGTTCGACGACGCCCGCCCCGTCCTGGAGCGTGCCTCGGCGCGCGAGACCGCGACCCGAGTCGCGCTCGGCGTGGCCGCGGCGAACTTCCTCGAGCAGGCCGTCGGGATCCGCCTGGTCTCGCACGTCGTGGGCATCGGCACGGTCGACGTCCCCGAGGACGCGGCGCTCCCGGCGCCCGACGACGTCGCGCGCCTCGACGCGGACCCGGTGCGCTGCTTCGACCCCGCGAGCTCCGCGGCGATGGTCGCCGAGATCGACGAGTGCCACAAGGACGGCGACACCCTGGGCGGTGTGGTCGAGGTCCTGGCCTACGGAGTCCCGTCCGGGCTCGGCACCTACGTGCAGTCCGACCGCCGCCTCGACGCGCGCCTCGCGGCCGTGCTCATGGGGATCCAGGCCATCAAGGGCGTCGAGGTCGGCGACGGCTTCCGCACCGCGCGCCGCCGCGGCTCGCAGGCGCACGACGAGATCGTGCGCGGCGAGGACGGTCACCTGCACCGCCTGAGCAACCGTGCGGGTGGCATCGAGGGTGGCATGTCCAACGGCGAGGTGCTGCGCGTGCGCGCAGCCATGAAGCCCATCTCGACCGTGCCCCGCGCGCTCGCGACGGTCGACGTCGCGACGGGCGAGCCCGCCAAGGCCCAGCACCAGCGCTCGGACGTGTGCGCCGTTCCGCCCGCGGCCGTCGTCGCCGAGGCCATGGTCGCCCTGGTCCTCGCCGAGGCCGTCCTGGAGAAGTTCGGCGGCGACTCGGTCTCCGAGGTCCGCCGCAACGTCGAGGGCTACCTGGCCTCGGTGCCCGAGCTGCTGCGCTGAGATGACCACGAGCACCGGCCCCCGCGTCGTCCTCATCGGCCCTCCCGGCAGCGGCAAGTCCACCGTCGCGAGCGTCCTGTCCCACCGCCTCGGCCTGGTCGCCCGCGACACCGACACCGACGTGGAGGTCCTTGCGGGCAAGTCCGTCGCGGACGTCTTCCTCGAGGACGGCGAGCCGCACTTCCGGGACCTGGAGCGTGAGGCCGTGACGCAGGCGCTCGCGGTCCACGAGGGGGTGCTCGCCCTGGGAGGCGGCGCCGTCCTCGACGAGCACTCCCAGACCGCGCTGGAGGCGTACTCGGCCGCGGGGGGCGTCGTGGTGTTCCTCGACGTCTCCCTGGCGCACGCCGGCCCGCGGGTCGGGTTCAACCAGGCGCGTCCCCTCCTGCTGGGGAACCCCCGGGCCAAGTGGCAGGCGCTCATGGAGCAGCGCCGTCCCGTCTACGAGCGGCTCGCCACGGTGCGGGTCCTGACGGACGCGCGCACGCCCGGCCAGGTGGCGCACGAGATCGAAGCAGCACTCGGCGGCGCGTCCACGGACGTCCCGGCCGACCAGACGAGGAGCGAGCAGTGAACGACCAGCAGACGACCGCGACCGACGGGCCGTCGGCCGGCAGCGCCGGTGCCCACGGACCGGCGAAGGCCCGGCCCGCGACCCAGGCGCGGGTGCGTGTCGAGGGTGCGCAGCCCTACGACGTCCTGATCGGGCGCCACCTCCTCGGCGAGCTGCCGTCGCTGCTCGGCCCGGACGTGCGCCGGGTCCTCGTCATCCACCCGGCCGCGCTCGCAGCCTCGGCCGACACGGTCCGCGAGGACCTCCTCGCGGTCGGCTACGAGGCGTACATCGCGGAGGTCCCCGACGCCGAGGAGGCCAAGACCGCCCAGGTGGCCGCGTTCCTGTGGCAGGTCCTCGGGCAGGCGGACTTCACGCGCAGCGACGCGATCGTGTCGGTGGGCGGGGGCGCCACGACCGACCTCGCGGGCTTCGTCGCCGCGACGTGGCTGCGGGGCATCAAGGTCGTGCACGTCCCGACGACGCTGCTCGCCATGGTCGACGCCGCGGTGGGCGGCAAGACCGGCATCAACACGGCCGAGGGCAAGAACCTCGTGGGTGCGTTCCACCCGCCCGCGGGCGTGCTGTGCGACGTCGCGGCCCTCGAGTCGCTGCCCAGGTTCGACTTCGTCGCGGGGCTCGCGGAGATCGTCAAGACGGGCTTCATCGCGGACCCGCGCATCCTCGAGCTCGTCGAGGACAACACCGAGGAGCTCAAGAGCTGGGGCGGCGCGGAGGTCCCCGCGTCGACGTGGGCCGTGGTGGTCGAGCTCATCGAGCGCTCGGTCGCGGTCAAGGCACGCGTCGTGGGCGAGGACCTCAAGGAGGCCGGGCTGCGCGAGATCCTCAACTACGGCCACACCCTGGGGCACGCGGTCGAGCTCACCGAGCGGTACGCGTGGCGCCACGGTGCCGCCGTGTCCGTGGGGATGGTGTTCGCGGCCGAGCTCTCGCGCCTCGCGGGGCGCCTCGACGACGAGACCGTGGACCGGCACCGCGAGATCCTCGGCGGACTCGGCCTGCCGCTGACCTACCGTGGCGACCGCTGGGAGCAGCTCCTGTCCGCGATGCGTCGCGACAAGAAGTCGCGCGGCGACATGCTGCGTTTCGTGGTGCTCGACGGCCTGGCCAAGCCCGGCCGGCTCGAGGGCCCGGACCCGGCGCTGCTCGCGGCCGCGTACGCCGAGATCTCGATCGACGCGCCCCGTGGTGGGCCGATCGCGCTCTGACGCGCCGCCGTCGGGCATCCTGCGACGCCACGGCCCGCCCCCACCGACCGGTGAGGGCGGGCCGTCCGCGTGCGAGGGACGTGGGGCTCAGCCCCAGCGACCGCGCGCGACCAGGACGTCGCGCAGCAGGTCCGCACGGTCGGTCACGACCCCGTCGACGCCCAGGTCGAGCAGGCGGCCCATCTCCACCGGGTCGTTGATCGTCCACACGTGCACCTGCCGTCCCGCGGCGTGCGCGGCGGCGACGGTCCGGGCGTCCACGACCTGCACGCGCCCCTGGGCCACGGGCACCTGCAGGCAGTCCGCCCCGCGCAGCGCCCACGCCGCGAGCGCCCCGAACGGAGCGCGGGGCGCGCCAGCCCGGGCAGCGAGCAGGAACGCCGCGACCTCGCCCGTCCCCGTCGAGGTCGCCACGGGTCGGGTCAGGAGAGCGACCGTGCGCCGACGACGTGCCGGGGAGAAGGACGCGACGCACACCCGCTCGTGCGCGCGCGTCCGCTCGATCGCCTCCGCGACCGGCCCGACCGCGGAGTCCGCCTTGACGTCGACGTTGACCCGCAGGTCGGGCCAGGTGCCCAGGACGTCCTCGAGGAGCGGCACGGGCTCGACACCCCCGATCCGGGCGGCCCGCACCCGCTCCCACGGCTGGTCCGCGACCAGGCCCGTGCCGTCGGTCGTGCGGTCGAGGCTCGCGTCGTGCAGGGCGACCGCGACGCCGTCGGACGTCGCGTGCGCGTCGGTCTCGACGTACCGGAAGCCCAGGTCGCGGGCAGCGGCGAACGCCGCGAGCGAGTTCTCGAGGCCGTCGCGCGAGAACCCGCGGTGCGCGAGCGCCACGAACCCCGTGGGGGAGTCCAGGTACGGGTGCCGCCAGTCGCCGGGCCGCCCGCCGCGCGGGTCGGTGGCGCTCATCGGCCGGCCGCGGGCGACGTCGCGGGACGCCCGAGGCACCCGTCGAGCCAGCCCAGGACCTCGTCCAGGTACGCCTGGCGCGGCCCGTCCGCGGACAGCGTCAGGTCGTGCACCCCGCCCTCGACCGCGCGCACGCTCACCTCGGCGCCGATGCGCGGGGCCAGCCGCGCGATCTGCGCGACGTCCAGGACCGTGTCCTCCTCGTCGAGCAGCGGGTTCGCGAGGTCGTCGGGCCCCGAGCGCGCCGAGTGCGCGACCAGGACCGGGCACGCCACGTCGAGCCCGCGCGCCAGGCGCGCCTGTCCCTGGCGCACCGCACGCAGCCACCCCGCCCGCACGGGCACCCCCTCGGGGCGCTTGAGCGTGGGGTCGAAGTCCCACCGCCCGCCGTTGGCGGCGAGCAGGTGCGCCGCGTACGCCGACGGGGCGGCGCTGAGCACCGCGAGAGGAGACCACGGCCCGACGGCGTCGAGCACCCGCGTCGCGATCGTCCGGTTGAGCCAGCTCGAGTTGAGGTCGAGGAACGGCGAGTCCAGCACGAGCGCGTCGACGAGCCGCTGGTGGCGGTGCGCGTGCGCCCACAGGGGAGCCACCAGACCACCTGTCGAGTGCGCGTGCACCACGAGCGGCAGACCCGGGTGCAGCCCTCGGACCGCCGCCACCGCGACCGACAGGTCCGTCGCCGGCTCCCGCAGGTCCTCGACGAAGTGCGGCACCTGCCCCGGGCGGAGCGAGCGGCCCGCCGCCCGCAGGTCCACCGCGAAGAACGCGAACCCGGCGTCCTCGACCGCCCGCGCCAGGTGCTCCTGGAAGAAGTAGTCGTTGTACCCGTGGACGTGCAGGACGACGCCGCGCGGGTCGTCCTGCGGGGCGCTGCCGGGCGGCGTCCCCCGCTCCCGACGCACGAGGGTCGCCACGGGCGCGGGCACCGGCTCCGGGTCCGGTTCGAGACCAGGGTCCGCGTCGTGCGCCGGCGCGGCGCTCGCGGCCCGGTGCGGCAGGGGAGGGACGAGGGCGAGCAGGCCGTTGCGGGCGGCGGGCGGCGGCCCGCCCGTGGCCAGGGTCGCGGCCTCGAAGCCCGGCAGGAGGCGGTCCGGCTCCCAGGAGAGGGTCGGCGCGCCGGGCAGGGGCGCCGAGGCGCCGCCCGCCGCTCGGGCTCGTGCCGCCGCGACCGGTTCCGTCATGCGCCGTCCTCCTTGCTCGTCGAGCCCGCAGCCCCCGCTCGGGCGGGCGCGAGGTCCTTGCTCCCGTCGATGCCCTCCCCGGCGGGGAAGCGCACGAACAGCATGAGCACGAGACCCACGAGGATCACGGCCACGAGCCCCAGGATGCCCCAGTACTGCTCGCCCGACACGGCGACCATGGTCGCGAACGCCATGGGGGCGAGGAAGCTGGCGGCGCGTCCCGTGGTCGCGTACAGGCCGAACGCCTCGGCCTCGCGCCCCTCGTCGCTGATCCGTCCGAGCAGCCCACGGCTCGCGGCCTGGGCCGGGCCGACGAACGCGCACAGCAGCAGCCCCCAGATCCAGAAGACGCTCGTGCCGCCGTCGTGCTGGACGAACACGGCCGTGCCCGCGACCACGAGCCCCACGAGCGACCCCACGATCACGCGACGCGGGCCGATCCTGTCGTCGAGCCAGCCGGCTGCGATCGTGGACAGGCCCGCGACGACGTTGGCCGCGATCGCGAACACGATGACCTCGCTCGCGCTGAACCCGAACGTGCCCGACGCGATCACGGCGCCGAACGTGAAGATGCCCGCGAGGCCGTCGCGGTAGACGGCGCTCGCGACGAGGTACCCGAGCGTCGAGCGGCGGGTGCGCCACAGGTGCACCAGGTCGCGGCCGAGCTTGCGGTACGCGCCCACCACGCCGATCGGTGCGGACCCGCCCGGGCGTGGCGACTCGGGGACCGCGAGGAGCACGGGGATCGCGAAGGCCGCGAACCACACGGCCGACAGCAGCACGCTGACACGGACGTCCATGCCGCCCTCGCCCGTGACCCCGAACCAGCCCACGTCGGGGTTGATGAAGCCCACGAACAGCACGAGCAGCAGCACGATCCCGCCCACGTACCCGGCACCCCACCCGATGCCGCTGATGCGCCCGATCGTCCGGGGCGTCGAGATGTCGAGGAGCAGGGCGTTGTACGCCACCGAGGCCAGCTCGAAGAAGACGTTGCCCGCCGAGAGGAGCACGACGCCCAGGATCACGGCGTCGGACAGCGAGCCGGGGGTCGGCTGCACGAAGAACATCGCGACCATCGCCCCGACGGTCGCGGCGGTGTTGACGCCGAGCCACACCTTGCGGCGCCCCGAGGCGTCCGCGAGCGCGCCGAGGGCGGGGGCGAGCAGTGCGATGAGGGCGCCGGCGATCGTCAGCCCCCACCCGAGCCACGCGGTGTGGTCGGCCATGACGGCCTGCGGATCTGCCGAGCCGGCCTCGACGAACGCGTCGCTCGTGATCCAGCGCGTGAAGACGAACGTCGTGACGACGGCGTTGAACGCGGCGGACCCCCAGTCCCACAGCGACCAGGCGAGGACCTGGCGCCTGCCGACGGCGGGCGCGGAGACTCGCACGGCGCTGCCCTCCGGTCCCGCGTCGGGGGCGTAGGGGGAACGCCGGTCGGGTGTGGCGGGGGTCACGTCCTGGTGTTCTGGCACGCGCGCATCGTAGACCGCCTGGCGGGCGGGGTGGTGAACACGTGGCGACGTGCGTGCCGAGCGTGCAGCCCGGGCTGTCGTGCGGGGTGTGCCGACAGCCCGAACCGCACGCTGGGCGGGTGCCCGTGCCCCGGAGGTTCGCTCGTCCGGCCCGGACGGTCGCCGCGGGGCGGGCCGGGGCCCCGCTAGGCTCTGCGCATGACTCGCGTCCTCATCCTCAACGGTCCCAACCTCGGTCGCCTGGGCGTCCGCGAGCCCGACGTCTACGGGGCGGCGTCCTACGCCGACCTGGTCGCGGCGGGGGAGCGGTGGGGGGCGGAGAACGACCTCGAGGTGCAGGTGCGCCAGACGGACGACGAGTCGGAGCTCGTCGGGTGGTTGCACGGCGCGGTCGACGACGGCGCGCACGTGGTCCTCAACCCGGCGGCGTTCACGCACTACTCGTACGCGTTGCGGGACGCGGCGGCGCAGGTGACCAAGGCCGGCCTGCTGCTGGTCGAGGTCCACCTGAGCAACCCGGCGGCGCGCGAGGAGTTCCGGCACAACTCGGTCATCGGTGGTGTCGCGACGGGGACGGTGGCCGGGTTCGGGTTCGACTCGTACCGGCTGGCGGTCCTGGCGATCGTCGCGAAGCTCGCCGCCTAGATGTACCCGGCCAGGAGGTTGGTGTCAGTTCCGGTTGTTGAAGGGAGGACCTCCGGGCTTAGTGGAGATGTCGAAGTCTTCACAACCCGGAGGTCC